>NZ_KB902943.1:0-4755 GCF_000379565.1 Cupriavidus sp. UYPR2.512
CTCGTCCGTTTAACGCAAAAAAGCCGGCTTTTGAACCACGCCAGGGTACAGCCACTTGCCCGCAGAAATGCCAGCTGGATGGCGGCTCCGGCACGGCCGGCACGCCGAAATTTCTGGTTGATTGCAGCAACATCGCTATCGGTCAGCGCGAAATAGTACTCGACATCGAATTCCGACAATCGAGAAGGCAAGCTGTCTTTCCCCACATAACGAAATTCCAAGCCCGGCATCTTCCGCCCCCATCCAGGTGACACGATCCGAAATCGCGGGCGGACATCGTACTCCCGAAGTCACTTGAGGGGCAGAGCGTGGAGTTTTTCCGGTTCGGATAGCTTTGACCGCGCAGCCTGGGTCTGTCGTCTTGCGATAGTGGATCCAGCGTGCCCCGAAGCCTACGCCAGGCAGTCGAGACGGTGGCGATCAAGCAGGAGCCGCCAGCATTCCGTAGTGCCGCGCATTGGCATGGCTGTAGCGCTGGCGACATGGTTTTCCGCACAATTTTGAGGCCAGCCAGAGGTTGGTGCATGTCACTGTTGCGGATATGTCGCGACACACTTGTTTCGCCACACTGTCTTGAGCCTGCCTCGCTTGCGGTATTACCTGAACAGGTATAAAATGCCGCCATGGCAGCTGACAAAGAAAAACCGCTCGAATGGATCGCGAGCAGCTACAAGGATCTGATGGCGTTGCCGCTCGACGTACGTCGGCGTTTCGGTTACGCGCTGTCGCTGGCGCAGATGGGCGACCAGGATGACGCAGCGAAGGTACTCAAGGGCTTCGGCGGTGCCGGCGTGCTGGAGGTCGTCGAAGACGATGCCGGCGGCACCTATAGAGCAGTCTACACGGTCAAGTTTGCGGAAGCGGTGTTCGTCCTGCACTTCTTCCAGAAGAAGAGCAAGAGCGGGATCGCCACGCCGAAGGCAGACATGGACATCATCCGCGCTCGGCTGAAGGTGGCCGAAGCATTGGCACAGGAGCTACGAAATGCAAAAACGAATCATTGAAGGCGTCGAGGTTCAGCGCAGCTCGGGCAACGTCTTCGCCGACCTTGGGCTGCCCGACGCCGAAAAGCTCAAGATCAAAACCGGCCTGGTCGTCGAGATCAGGAAGGCGATGCGTGCCCTCGGGCTCACCCAACAAGCGGCGGCGAAGCGCATGGGCATTCCGCAACCGAAGGTGTCGGGCATGATGCGTGGCGACTTCACCAACCTGTCCGAACGCAAGCTAATGGACTGCCTGAATCGCCTCGGCTACGACATCGAAATCAAGGTGCGACCGGCATCCGAGCCGGTCGGGCACCTGACTCTCGCTACCGCCTGACCAGATGCCCCGATGAGCGCCCGCATTGCTGATGAAGAATGGGACATGCATGAGCATGAATGAATTTCGCCGACTGGCAGCGAAGGTCGATCAGCACATGCAACAACTTGCCGCCCAGGGCGGCAGCGACACTCATGCATCATCAACCGCATTATGGGTTACGTGCCCAACCTGCACAAGATTTGGGTCGGCACCTCCGACCAGCAACTCATGGCGCTGTGCCACGAATTTCCCGGGTTCTACCGCTACGCCCTCATCATGGAGGAGGCGTCCGAAGCCGAGCGCAACAAGGCATCGCGGCCCTATGACGGCATGGCCGAGGTCTTCGAAGAGCACAAGCAACGGGCGGCTCAACTGCTGGTCACGGCGACAACCCTTGAGCGCGGCTATCAAGCGTTTCGTGGAAGCGGCAACCTGCAAGGCTTCCAGCCGCAAGTCAACGAGTTGGGTCAGCTGCATCGGAAATGGCTGTCCGAACTGGACAGCTTCAAGAGCGCTCTACGCGCGCAGGGTGCTGAACCTAGAGCATTGGAGTACGTGAACGAAGCGTTCGGACACCTAGCCGATCGGATCAAGCAGTTTGCGGGTTGATGGTCGGGACGGGCGACGGAATTTTCGGCGGTTCCGGCTTACAACCCCCATTTTGGGTACGTGAATTTTCGGGGAACCCTCAACTTTCCGATCGACCGGTACGAGAAGTGCTAC
Organism: Cupriavidus sp. UYPR2.512; assembly: GCF_000379565.1. Taxonomy (NCBI): domain Bacteria; kingdom Pseudomonadati; phylum Pseudomonadota; class Betaproteobacteria; order Burkholderiales; family Burkholderiaceae; genus Cupriavidus; species Cupriavidus sp. UYPR2.512. The sequence goes on from NZ_KB902943.1 coordinate 2,026, forward strand.
TCGACGCCACGCCCTGGCGGAAGGTGGGCCGTTCCTGAAACCATGAAACATAGGAGAAGCAGTTTGAAGCGTGCGATCACTCGCGACCTGGCAAAGATAATTCCGACCATTCGTTGCCACGGGGATTTCTGTGCCTCGGGCAGGTCCGAAATCGTCATGCCCAATCTGGAAGTAGATGGCGTTGGCCGCATCGCGCTGCCACTGCTTTCCGTGCAGGGCGAACAGCTTGTCGCCGTTGCGGAGCGGGCACCCTACGGTCGCGGAGAGGAAACGCTCGTAGATACCGAGGTTCGCCGGACTTGGCAGATTGATGCTGGCGGCGTCCACCTTGCCGGGCAAAGCTGGCCCAAGACCCTGCATGCGATGATTGGCCAAGTGGCGGCAGGGCTGGGGGTGACCGAACCCGTAACGGCAGAACTGTACAAGCTGCTGATCTATGATACCGGCAGCTTTTTCGTCGAGCATCGCGACACGGAGAAAATTCCGGGGATGTTCGCCACCCTCGTGGTGGCGCTGCCCTCGGTCAGCAGCGGCGGGGAACTCATTGTCCGCCACCGGGGACGCGAAGTCTGCCTCGATCTGGGCGGGTCCGACTCGGCCACGGTGTCGTTCGCGGCGTTCTACGCGGACTGTGTGCATGAGGTGCGTCCGGTTACCTCGGGTTACCGGCTGGTCCTCATTTACAACCTGGCCCGCGCTGGCCGGCGCCAGCCTTCCGCGCCACCGGACTATGGCGGCGAACTGTCAGTGATCACGGCGCTGCTGCGGCGTTGGGTCGCAAACAAGGATTCGCCCGATGACGACTCACCAAACAAGCTGATCTATCCGCTGGAGCACGCCTATACGCCGGCAGAACTGGCATTTGACGCTTTGAAAAATGCAGATGCCGCCGCCGCTGGTGTACTCATTCGCGCCGCAAACGAAGCTGAGTGCGACCTTCACCTGGCGCTGGTGTCGATCGAGGAAACGGGGACCGCGGAATATGCCGGTTATGCCTCGCGCAGACGAAGCCGATGGTACCGCGACCGATATGAGGACGATGAGGATGGATACGACGATGACTTCGAGATCGGCGAACTCATCGAGCGGACGCTGACGATCTCGGACTGGCGGCAGCCCGATGGCAGCAAGCCGGCCATCACTGCCCTGCCTTTCGAGGAAGACGAACTCTGTCCACCGGGAAGCTTCGACGAATTGGAGCCTGACGAACAGCATTTCCACGAGGCCACCGGCAACGAGGGCGCGACCTTTGAGCGGACCTACCGGCGGGCGGCCTTTGTGCTATGGCCCCGGACGCGACGACTTGCCGTGATTCATCAAGCAGGTTTGGGCGTGACCCTGCCGTACCTGAGTGATCTGGCCGCTCGTTGGGAACAGAGTGGGGAGAGTCAGGCCTCGCCCCAATGGCACGATGCGCATACGCTCGCCGGCTACATGCTGCGCGACTGGCCGGCATCGCGTGGTTACTATGGTAACGGGGACCAGGTCATTTGCATGGTGGCGAGCCTAACGCAGCTACGCGACACCGCGCACCTCGACACCCTGCTGGACATCATGCCGGCCAAGTGGATGTATCACGGCAGCGAGAACGAGGCACTGACGCGCGCAGCCGGCCTTCTCCTGCCGCAGCGGGCGTCCGAACTCGTGGAACAGATCATCGCCTGGAACGCGCAGATGATGCCCGGTGCCTGCGCCGGTCTACTGGCGCGGATCGGCGAAAGTGACCAGTTCGGAAATTCTCCTGTACTTCTTCACCCGGCAGCCACGACGCTCGTCCAAACGCTGACAGGGCAACGCACCTCCGCCCGACCCGACCATTTCCTTCCCCCGGATCCGATCACGCCAAGCCTGATCGAAGATCTGCTCACTGCCCTCGCGCGCATTGACGCGCCATTACTGGCCGACCTTGTTGTGGGGCATGTCCTGGCGTATCCGGCTTCGTTTGACCTGGACGCCATTGTGGTCCCGGCCATCCTGACGCTGAGCGAACGCGGACCGACAGTGAAGAGCGCATCGGTGCAGCGCCTGCGTAGCGCCGCTCTGGCACATCTGCGCATCCGTATTGCCCCGCCATTGGCACCACCGCCGGATTTCGCGCGGGCGAATCCAATCCTCTGCCGTTGCGCCCATTGCGCCGGGCTCGGCCGGTTCCTGGTGGATCCCACGCGCAGGGAGTGGGTATTTAAGGCCGCCGAGAAAGATCGCCGCCATGTTGAGAGCGCCATCACCGTACATGGTTGCGATGTAGATTGCGCCACAAGCAGGGTCGGAAGACCCTACAGTCTGATCTGCACCAAGAATCAGGCAAGCTACGAGCGGCGCGTGCGGCAACGCAAGGAGGATCTGCGCAACCTCGAACGGCTTGAGTCCGTCCCCGAACAGGGAGGACAACCTGGCGCTGGGCCATACCGGGTGAACGTCCAGGAGCGAGAGACTGATGACGAAAGGTGACGTGATGGATATCAATACCGAGGCGGTCGATGAAGCTGTACCTGAAGCCCTGAATCTTTGTAATCAGAGCCGTGCCTATGAACCGGCTGCACGAGACGGCTTCATCCTCGAACCGATCAATCGCGCCAAGTCGGTGGTATTGACCGACGAAGGGTGATGCCGATGACACCTTTAGTGAGATGAAGCAGCGGGACGAAGTCTTGAAGGAGTTGACGCGGGAGGAATTGCTCGCCGAGGTGGCACGTTTGCGAGCAGAAAATGCCAGGCTTGCCGCGTTAG
>NZ_KB902944.1:0-4753 GCF_000379565.1 Cupriavidus sp. UYPR2.512
ACCTGCAAAGCTATTTTGACTCGATCCCACACCTCCCCCTTCTCGCGAAATTAGCTGGGCGAATTGCAGACCGCCGAGTTCTGGACCTCATCCAGTGCTTTCTCAAGCAAGACATCATGGAAGACATGACGCGCTGGACGCCCACTTCTGGGAGTCCTCAGGGGGCGGTTATTAGCCCTCTGTTGGCGAACCTCTACCTGCACGAGCTTGACGTAGAAATGCGCCAGGCAGGGTTGGTGATGGTGCGCTACGCGGACGACGCCGTGGTGTTATGCCGCACGCGTGAGGAAGCGGAAGCCGCCCTTGCTCGCATGCGGGCATGGGTGGGCGCGAACGGATTGACGCTGCATCCAGACAAGACTCACATTGGGGACTGTCGGTTGGAGGGTCATGGGTTCGAGTTTCTGGGTTACCGGTTCGAGGCGGGCCAACGCTGGGTGCGCAAGAAGAGTTTCATGGGGCTGCGGGATAGAATTCGGGCCCTGACCAAGCGCCACCGGGGCGATTCGATCGAGAGCATCATCGCTTCGATCAACCCGATCCTGCGTGGCTGGTTCGGTTACTTCCGGCATGCCCACCGATACACCTTCTCGTCGGTCGACGGCTTTGTGCGCCGCCGTCTGCGAGCGATCCTGCGCCGACAGCTTCATCGTCCAGGTCAGGGTCGATGCTTTCGCGATCATTCTCGATGGCCAAATGCCTTCTTCGCCAATCTTGGGCTGTTCACGATGCACGAGGCTCATCAATTGGCGCGCCAATCCCGATGTGGAAACAACTGACTGGAGAGCCCGTCGCGGGAAAACCGCACACCGGGTTCGGAGGGAGGGGACGGCGCTCGCCGTTTCCTACCCCTATACTTGTCGATTAATGGTTGGCCAACCATTAATCGACGAAGACGGAATCTATGACCCCGCATACTTCAACGACCGCCTGCTGCTGGGCCTGAAGGGGACCATGAGTGAGGCCGAGCTGCACGTGCTGAGTGCGCGGCTGCAGGGTGGAATACGAAACAAGGCTCGACGTGGAGAGCTTGAGCTACCGCTTCCGATTGGGCTGGTCTACCATCCGAACGGATCGGTTGTACTCGACCCCGACCAGCAGATTCAATCGAGCCTGCGGCTGGTATTCGACACGTACCGACAGACCCACTCAGCGAGCATGGTGGTGCGCCGGTTTCGTCGCGAGGGTTGGGTCTTCCCGCGCCGGATTCACCGGGGTATCGGCAAGGGTGAAGTGCATTGGGGCGAATTGAATACATCCCGAGTCTTACAGATCTTGCACAACCCGCGATACGCCGGGGCCTTCGTCTACGGGCGGACACGAACGGGTCGCAAGGCCGACCTTACGAGCACACAACTAAAGGTCTCACAGTCCGAATGGCAGGTATTGATCCGCGACGCTCACGCGGGTTACCTCGACTGGGAGGAATATGAGCGTAATCAGCTCACACTCAAGCAGAGCGCAACCGGCTTCGGTCATCTTGCGCGAGGCACGATGCCCCGTGAAGGCGTGGGTCTGTTGCAAGGTCGGGTAATCTGCGGCGTGTGTGGCAGGCGCATGCGCGTCCGGTATCAGGCGGTCGGTGGCAAACTCGAACCGTACTACGTTTGCCACGATGCGGTTGCGCATCAAGCTGGCAAGCCCTGTCAGTCGATACGTGGGCGCCCAGTTGACGACGTCATTAGCGCGTTGCTGCTCGAAACCGTCGGGCCCGCGGCCATCGAAGTTGCGCTGGCAGTTGAAGGCGAGATAGCCGGGCGTATAGAACAGGCCGCCGCCATACGCCTCAAACAACTGGAGCGCGTGCGGTATGAGGCCGAATTCGCGCGACGACGCTACATGAGTGTCGATCCGGCAAATCGGATGGTAGCTGATGCGCTCGAAGCCGACTGGAACTCCTGCCTTCGAAGACTGGACGTCTTGCAGCAAGAACATGACCACCAACACCAGTCCGATCGGACCTTACTCGGTGATGAAGCTCGTGCACGGATTCTGGCATTGGCCGACGACTTTGCCGCTGTCTGGAACAACGAACGAATTGAGCCCGTCGATCGCAAGCGCATGCTCGGTCTGCTCATCGAAGATGTCACCGTTGTAAAGTCGGAGAAGGTATCGATCCACGTGCGCTTCCGTGGCGGCAGGACAACTTCGCTGGTGGTGGACAGGCCCAAGCCGATTGCGCTGGTGCGCAAGACCCCACCGGCGGTTGTGGCTCTTATCGACCAGCTCCTGGAAACGTGTACGGATCAGGAGGTTGCCAAACGACTCAACGAACTGGGATATGCGAATTGGCAGCACCAGGCATTTACCGCAAAGAAGGTGGCATTGGTGCGGACCACCTACGGAATCCCGTGCCGGTATGAGCGGCTTCGGTCCCGCGGGTTACTGACGGGCGCCGAACTCGCGGCACAGCTCAAGGTGAGCCCAACGACAATCCATCAGTGGGGCCGGCAAGGGCTTCTACGTCGACAAGTTTACGGGCATGATCACAGATGCCTTTACGAACCCCTTGGCAATGTCACCATTGTCAGGGGCACTGGTGGACGCAAGGCAGCGCCACCTACCTTCATCGCCGCTCCAACTACCGAACAAGGTACAATGTGAAACCTACTCCTTACTGCGGACGCCGCGCACGGGCAGGGAGCACCGAGGTGCCGTAATGGCGCGCGAAGTCGAACACCGTCTCGTTAGCGCACGGCTCATAACGGTCGGCGTTGGCAATCAAGGCGCGCGGGTTGTCTGGCACGACCAGTTCAGGGCTGCCGCCGATAAAGCTCAGGGCGCGCACCATCGAGCCGATCCAGTCCACCATCGTCTCGCGCGGCGTGGCGCAGGCGAATGTGTAGCTGGACGCGCCGAGCGCCGCAACAAACACGTGGGCGCGGCCGCCGTCGGCCACAGCGATGGTCGGTCCGGCATAGTCAACGAACAGCTTCTCACCGGCCTTGTGGGTCTGGCGCATTGAACGCTTCAGACTCTTGGCCCATGCGTGGTAGCGCTCGCAGAATTGCGTGTGGCGATAGGTCTTGCCGCCGGGATGGGCCTCAACATATTCCTGCCACAGCAGGGTCAGTGTGACGCCCTTGCGCCGCAGTTCCTGGTGGATGCGAGCATAGTCCGGCGGCACATAGGCGCTGGCGCGTGCGCTGGGCAGCAGGTGCGCGGCAATCGCTGTTTCATCGAGATCGCGTAGCTGCTCCCATGTCATGCCGGCCTCAGCGGCCAGTGACACATACTTGGACACCACGCCTTTGGAGACTTGCAGCGCCGCAGCAATGCTGGCGTGCGACAGTCCGGACTCGTGCTTGAGTCGTAACACGTCTTTGATCATGCGTATCGTCATGGGGGGCTTGGGCATCGCTTCTCCGTGTAAAAACGCAGAAGGTTATCCACAGCCTGGGTTGAACAATACGCAACACCCCCACCCGGTTCATTGCAAGCCGGATGCCACCACGTCAGCGGTGAGATGCCTCTCCGGCGGCCCGGTCACGATCGCCGGAACGGCTGGTCACGATAAACCGGAAACGCCGGTCACGATGCCGGAATCGCCGGTCACGATCGGCCGGAATACGCACGATAGTCATTGAGGGGGCGCTCATGAAACGTGACGGCCGCAGCCTGGCGCACAACACGCTTGAAGAGGTGCGCATCCTGGCAGTGCAACGCATGGCTGAGGGGGAGCATCTGGATGATGTCGCGGCATCGTTCGGGATGAATCGGTCGTGGGCATACAAGATTCGCGCCCAGGCGCACGGCCGTGGTGTAAGGGCGCTGCGCTCGACCAAAGGCACGGGTCGCCCGCGCACGCTCACGCCTGCGCAGGAGCAGCGGGTGCTGCGCTGGATCAACGGCAAGAATCCGACGCAGTATGGATTCGATTTCGGTCTGTGGACACGCAACCTGGTTCGCGAACTGGTGCAGGAAAAGTTCAGCGTGACGCTGAGTCTGGCATCGATCGGTGGGATGCTGGCACGCCTGAACCTGACGCCGCAAAAGCCACTGCAGCGCGCTTACCAGCGCGATCCGGAGGCAATCGATCGCTGGCGGCACGACACGTATCCGGCCATTGCCAAGCAGGCTCGTGAGCAGAAGACTGATATCTTTTTCTGGGACGAATCGGGTTTTCGAGCCGACTCGGTACATGGCAAGACCTGGGCGCCGCGCGGCGAGACGCCCGTTGTCGAGCGGCCGGGCCAGCGGCAAAGCATGAGCGCGGCGTCCGCCGTGAATTCGAAGGGTGCCTTCTGGTTTGCGACGTACGAAGGCGGGCTCAGCGGCGAGTTGTTCGTCACGCTGCTCAAGAAACTGATGTTCAATCGAAAGAAGGCGGTGCATCTGATCGTCGACGGATTGCCAGCGCATAAGAAAGCCATCGTCAAGGATTACGTCGCCAGCACCCAAGGAAAATTGACCCTGCACTTCCTGCCCGGTTACGCGCCGGATCTCAACCCAGATGAGTTAGTGTGGAGTCACGTCAAGCGCAACGGCGTCGCCCGACGTCCTTTGCAAAAAGGCGAAAAGCTGGGGCCGCGAATTTACGAGCAGCTTGCACAAATTGGACGCAACCCGAAGCTCGTGCGCTCATTCTTCAGGCATCCGTCTGTCCGCTATATTTCTGACCTATGAGTAAGCGGCGGTTGGCACGAATGACCTTCTGTAGGATGTCGCGAGCGCTCTTGGTCCAGATGAACGGCTTGGGGTTGGTGTTGTGGTGAGCGATGTACTCGTTGATGGCGTCGACCAGTTCCGGCAC
>NZ_KB902945.1:0-4730 GCF_000379565.1 Cupriavidus sp. UYPR2.512
CGTAACGAGGCCATCGATGTCATCGAGAAGAGCAGTCGACGCGATTGGAAAGCCGCCAGCGGCTATCACCGGCGCTCGCTGGCCGAGACCCTGATGTACCGCCTCAAGACGCTGACGGGACACAGTCTGTGGGCACGCGAAATCGGGTCGCAGGCCACCGAAGTGGCTATCCGTGCGGGCGTGCTCAACCGCATGGTCGCGCTCGCTCGCCCGCAATCCGTCCGTATCGCCTGAGTTCAGCGTCACCGAGGAGCCCCCTGTTTTCAATCTCGATTTATGCAACAACGCCGCCCCGAATTCACAATTAGGCTCTTCACAGCATAAAGTGCGACTCGCGGCCATTTCTTAAACAAGATGCGAAGAGGACGTGCCTGGACGCATGCCTCCCGTGTCGAGCCGTCCCACTTGCGTTCAGGGCCAGATCGCATTCAGAAGCTGCGCCAGCCGAGCACCAGCCTTCAGCAGTTGCGCGCGCTGCACGGTTTCCCGCGTTGCCGTGTAGCCAGCTGGCGGGGCGATGTCCCAGTGCTTCTGGCCGTCCTCTGCACTGTAGGTGGCGCCAGCAAAGGCAGGTCCGGCACTGATCAATGTATCCGTTGCCCACTGTGCTGGCCACGATATGAGGTCGCCCGCGGACGCTGGGATCGCCCGTGCCTCGTCGACGCCCGAGATGCCAAGCGCTCCGGACTTCAATGCGGCTGGCACGGTGTCCCATTCATGATGCAGGTTTTTTCTGCCATCTTGAATTGAGTTGCCGCCAATCGTTCGTGTTGTTGGATTGAAGCCGACCCGATCGGGATCGACAACCTGTCCTTGTGCATCGAGATAGACGGAAGCCACGTGGAGCGGCTGATGAATATCTCCGACATAGTGTGTCAGCACAAGCAAGGCTTCCCGTTTGTTAGCAAACTGCATCGGTGCCGGCGATGTCGATCCCTGAAGCACCAGAATCGCTGCCCTGATGGCAGCGACGACATCATGATCGCTGGTGCCAGTCAAGCCTTGCGTGTACTGATCTCGCTGCAGGGTGACGTCGGTATAGTGGTATTGCTTGTGACACACCTCCTCTCCCTGGCCGGGATGGCAATCGACCCAGTTTCGCCTGACGAAAGCGACCATTTCGCGTTTGCCCTGCTCTGTTTCGAACGGCTGGCACTCCGGGTATTGTCCCGCTCGCTGATAGGCGAAGGTGCCAATCTGTTTGTTGTAGTTAACGCCCTTCGCGCAATCGGCCCAGACTGCGGCCTGCTCCAGGCTCATACCGAGGATGTCCTGGACCTTGGCCTCCGCGTTAGTTCCCGCGATGAGCGCCGCGCCGAGCTTCCCGACCGTCTCGTGCCCGTCCGCGGACCACGCGTGGACCTGTGCAGCCGTGATAGTCAGTCCAAACGCCAGTACGCCAACCTGCAGGCAACGGTAGTTATGCATGGAAGCCTCCCATCGCGAAAGTTATCGACCAAATGCCTCGTTTGCCAGATCGTCTATTCTTTGCGGAGTCCGAGATCGCCTGCCAGTGACGAAACCAACTCCTCAGGGCTGGATGCATAATGGATGAAGTCCAGCTGTTCGCGCGCCACGACCCGCTCCGAAACCAGATAGTCGAGTCGACGTTCTAGGCTGCGCCAGGCAGATCGCTCCCCAAACAGATAGATCGGGATCTGGAGGAGTTGCCTGCTCTTTCTCATCTCGAGAACCTGGAATATTTCCCATTCGGTACCGGTTCCGCCCGGAGCGAAGACGATCGCGGCGGAATGGCGGATCATGGCGGCTTCGCGCTCAGCAATGCTTGTAAAGATCAGCCCGGTTGTAACGTAAGAGTTCAGCGCCGTCCTGGGATCTCCGGCGTAAGGATGGTCTATGGGAGCCGTCGACGTCAGTTTGTCGTAGTAGGTTGTATACCCAACGCTCACACCACCCGCTTCAAATGCGCCGCGGTTTGCAGCTTCCATTAGTCCACCACCCGCCCCAGCCAGAATCGGGAAATGCGTTCCGTACTGTTTGGTCCAGCTTGATGAGAACGCCCTGACATCACGATAGAGCGCATCGTGCCGACGCTTCATTCGTTGGTCGCACTTTTTGTTGGCGTGGTTGCAGACGACGTTATCCTGAGTAATCCTTGAACTGCCGAAGAACGTGACAAATCCCTTGGGAAACTTTGAGGACTTGAATCGCTCGGCACAGCGGACATCACGCATCAAATCCGTTGCCGAAAGGACGTTCTCGACCCCTCGGTATGTTCCAACATAGGCAGCCTTGACGCCATCAACAGTTGGACATTCCTCGCCTGTCGCTGCAGCATGAATCGTGGCAGCACTGGATTGCAAGTCCGCGGTTCCGTGAACAGGCCGCTGCTGGCAACCTGTTGCACACAGCGCAAGCACGATAGAGATGAGCCCGGTCGACCGCATCATGGGTAGGTTCCCTCGTAAATTGATTCGCCATCAAGGACCGCTCTTGAATCGGGCAGAGCCAGCTGCCTATTCATTGGCGTATTTCATGGGGCCATCTTCCCCGAGAGAGATGGCCATCCAATTCCCGCTCAAGGGTCAGCTGTTGACCTGCGCCGCCATGGCGATCCTTGCGCGCTCAAACGCTGAGCCATCCACAAAGTACTTCCTGTTCCAACTATTGTCGGACGTCAGCGTGAAGGCACTGCTTTCTCCATGTTGCCTGCGCTCGAAAGAGAAGCGCGCCCGATAGTGTTCATACAAACGCATGAACTCGGCGAAATAGGCACCGGCGAGTCTCGGGCAGGCGGTGATTTCCAGCAAGTTCTCGTCGTTGTTATGTAGTGAGTTGCCGCTGAAATTTGCTGAGCCGGTGAAGATCACCGGGCTCTTGCCTTCTGCATCGACGACCACGAATTTGTGGTGGACTCGCACCATAATCTTCGGGTTCTCATCCGGCCATAGCACGAGTTCTGGCAAAAAATCGGTCGGCGTATCGCTGGCCCTGAATGCGTCGAACCCAACCACACTCCTCTCCGTGTTCGACCATCGCCAAAGCTCAAGTTTGGCCGCCACATCGCCTCGCTCCGCGTCGCCCGTGGGTTCCTCGGCCGGCACTCGATTGACCAGTCCCCAAACCATCAGGCCGCGTGTAGCAGCTGCCTCGACCGCGTGTAATAGCGGCATGTCGGTCGGATCATACGCGCATAGCACGACCGAGTGCTCTGCCTGCTCGATAGCGGCGATTATTGCATCGAGCGACTCACGCTTGTTTTTTGGCTCGGGCGGGAAGAAGGCCCGAATAACGGCATCGCCAACGTGCAAGGGGCCAGACCAGCCAGTTTGGGCCTGCTGCGTGTCGTGCAGGCTGGGGTCTCCATCGAGTAGACGCTTACGTGCCAGGTACAAACTGGCCAGCTCGGGGGATTCGAATGCATGCAGGACATTCGCTTGTGCAGACAGCCCTTCACTTGTGAAATTTGCCGATCCCGCCAGAACCGCTTCCGCCTGGCCGCTGGGCCCAACTCGCACAAGAAACTTGTTGTGCATGATATTGGCCTGCGTGCGGGCCGTGAAGGCATCCGCAGGCCTTCCTGCCTCCGTCAGATCCTGGATGGCATCGTCAGATGTGTGGTCCGTCGTTGTCTGGTTATACGTTAGCGAGAGGGCTCCCCCGTATTGACGCATGGCCGAGACGATCCAGATGCGGTCGGTCAGGTGGTAAATCGCGCCTTCAATGCTCGCGTTCACAGCACCATCCAAAAAATCCGGCACTGCGTGTTCCATACCGTTTGCCAACCAGGCGCGAGCGGTCGTCTGGAGTACTTTGGTGGAAATGTCTGGAAACTCTTTTGCAAAAGCCTGCGAGCTGACGACAGCACGATTGAAGTGCGTAGTGATACCGTGTTCCTTCACCTCCGGTATCGCCACCTGGACGGTAGCAGCTTGCGCGTCTTGGGGCGTCGGATTATTGGGTTGCCCTGTCACCGGCACGATACGATACGTGAAAGAGCGACCACGGTCCGCAGTGTTAATCCGAGCATCCCACCAGTAGAATTTCTGTATCGGCGCCAGATTGCTGCCGGCTGCAGCACCGGAAATGGGTCCGTTAAAGCCCAAGCGATTGGGTAGCCAACTCCTCTCCTTCCCTTCAAAGCCTGGCTTGCGCTCAATGGCAAAGCCAAGAAAATCCTCAAGATCGGCTCCATCCGGCCAGTCAAAGGCCAGCAAGACAAGAGTCGGCGACACGTATGTTCTTGCGATGCAAGGCATAGCACCTCCATGTGGCAAGCAGGGCAGTGGAAACCACGCCAATCTACTGGCGCGGGGATACAGCCGGTGTCAACGGAACGAACGGGAAAAGGTGAGGTGTACCGATTTCAGCTGGTCGACAGGAACCTCGAGTCGAGCATGCCGGTGAAAGATGACACCTGTACGACCGAGTTTGCATCACAGAATCGCCAGCCGCTTTCCAGCGCAGACCAGCGATGCGCGGCTGGCGTAGCGTGGAATACCGGACTGGCTTCCCAATCCACCCAAGATAAGCCGCCAAATAAAATCGCAATTGGCGCCGAGAACGCTTGACAGGTGACGAGGTTCGAGGGGCCGCCGCCCTGCTTGCGCTGGATGTTTAGCGCAAGCAGGGCGGCGGCCAATAGAGGATCGCTTNTCGATCTTCGCTTGGCTCTCATGCCCCTGTCCGATTTGTTCGCTGCACTTGCCCAATATCTGCACACCAAGGTCTTTCACGATCTTGCCCGTCATCCAGAGCATCCGGCCGCC
>NZ_KB902946.1:0-4646 GCF_000379565.1 Cupriavidus sp. UYPR2.512
CAGCGTGCTTGACGGTATAAGCGACGGTAAGGCCGCAAGTCGATCGCAGCCAATCCCTTTAACCACGCGGGTTTAGGTGGCCTGTTGATGATGGAGTGGGGGACACGACGTCGGTTCAGTCAGCAAGTCGAGGCGGCAAAGCGCCTACGGCAGCGAATTCAGTGGATTGGGGGCGTACCGCCGTGCCGTCTAGTCAATTAGTTGCGCTATAGATGAAACAATGCAAGCAATGATTTGCCTCCGCAAGGCAGGGACAGGCCCACACGGTATGGGTCTTGCGCTGAAACGTTGGGGCCGGTTGCGATGACACGCAAACGCGTCGCAGCGCGTGTGACACCGGCGGCGCCACCGGAAGCCGTCAACGCCGAGGCGATCGTTGGGGACATCCGGCGCCTAATCATCGAAGCGCGCGCCGGCCTAGCGGTGTCTGTCAACGCCGCGTTGACTGTGCTCTACTGGCGCGTCGGCCAGCGCATTCGCTCGGAGGTGTTGGGCGGCGAGCGTGCGGAGTACGGTGAGCAAATCGTTGTTTCCCTGTCGCGGCAGTTGGAGGCGGAGCATGGTCGTGGCTTCAGTGCCAAGAATTTGCGGCACATGCTGCGCTTCGCCGAAATTTTCCCGGATGGGGACATTGTCTACGCACTGAGTAGACAATTGAGTTGGACCCACCTCCGCAGCCTGATTTACATCGAGGCCCCCCTCAAACGCGAGTTTTACCTTGAGATGTGTCGCAACGAAGGCTGGAGTACGCGCACGTTGCAGGACCGCTTGGATTCCATGCTGTTCGAGCGCACCGCGTTGTCCCGCAAGTCGGATGACCTCGTAACACAAGAACTCGCGGCCCTGCGCGAGCGGGGTGAAATGAGCGCCGGCCTGGTGCTCAAGGATCCCTATGTCCTTGACTTCCTTGGTCTGCAAGATCGCTATCTAGAGCGCGATCTCGAAGACGCCATACTGCGCGAGTTGGAGCACTTCCTTCTGGAGCTAGGCGCTGGCTTCACCTTTGTTGCTCGCCAGAAGCGGCTTCAGATCGATAACGATGATTTCTACATCGATCTGCTCTTCTACAATCGCCGACTCAAACGTCTCGTCGCGATCGAGTTGAAGCTAGGCGAGTTCAAGGCTGCGGACAAGGGGCAAATGGAACTCTACCTCCGCTGGCTTGCCAAGCACGAGCAGGAGCCAGGGGAAGCGCCCCCACTCGGCATCATCCTATGCACGGGCAAGAAACGCGAGCACATCGAGTTGTTGGAGTTAGATCAGACGGGCATTCACGTCGCTGAATACTTGACAGAACTTCCGCCCCGGCAACTTCTGGAGCAGAAGCTCCATGAGGCAATTGCGCTGTCGAAGGCGCGGTTGGAGAGTCGCGTAGACGCTGCAGGCAGCAAGCTGGAGGGCAATGCGTCATGAGCGAAAGGCATATGACAAGCGGGTGCTCTCAAGGCTGTGCTGGCAGGCAGGTCCACCTGACCGAGACGAGGAAGGGACCATGAGTAGAGGCACCCAGACGATAACACTCACGCGGGCCCTGCAGGGGACCGCGGAGGAATTCGAGGCGCTTCGCCTTGCCACGGCGCTGACTCTAGAGGTGCGAAGCAGGGCCGAGACTGCGCAGCCGGAGGGCGGCTTGGCCGAAGTGGTGGCCATTCAGCGGTTGATTTCGCTGAGCCAGCTGGGACCGTCGATTCGGGTCATCTGGGCGAGTGACGTATCGGAGCACGTCGTGGCCGCACCTGCGCTCTATCCCATCCAGGCCGTCCTGCTTCTGCTCGATGGGGTGGAACATGTCATCGAAGACGCAGACGGCGCAAGACGCAATGCGATGTTCGGGCCCGCTCGGCGGAAGATCTACAGCTATCTGCCTTCCACCGACTTCTTCGCCGATAGGCAGGCGCTGCTGTGTGCTGACACGCGCGGACAGGGGAGGCCCCCGTCCCTCTATTCGTCCGAGACCGGGAAATTGCTGTCGCGTGCGGACTTCGACTCGCTGATTAGCCAGCTGCTGTCGGCACAGACCGCCGTCAATGTCTCGTCAACACGGGCTTTTATCTTCCGGCAAACCGTCTCGACCATCGTGGCGGAGCTCTTCGAGAATACGGAACTACACGGTAGAGCAGCGATGGACGGCACCCCGATCAAGAGGAGCGGCATCCGCGGCATTATCTTTCATCGCATTCAGTCACACGCGCCGGCGCAGACGCGCCCGGCAGCAAGCATCGGACCGGCTGCTGACATGCTTGAGATATCGGTATTCGACGCCGGCCTCGGCTTCTATGGTTCGTACTCCGGTCGGCCGCTTCAGGAAGAGGTTCCGCTGGAAGACGAGTGGGAGGTGGTCCATCAATGCATGTTGCGGCATTTCGAGGATGACGTCTCAGGCGTTGGTCCCTCGCATCGGGGCATGGGCCTGTATGAAGTGCTCCGGGGCCTGAAGGACCTGGGTGGCATGATCGAGGTGCGCACCGGACGGGTCTATGGCTATCGCTCGTTCATGCGGGGCGATCCCAAATTGCTGCTCGAGGCCCAGGCATCTCAGTCGCGTCCCGGCATGCCAAAGCCACGCCTGCTGGACAAGACACGCCAGTTTGTCACTGTACCCACCGTGCACGAGCAGCTGGTTGGCGCTGCGATTCGTGTACTGATTCCGCTGAACTGAGAAATGCGCGCTCAACACTATTCGACTTCCGTGCATGACGGCGGCGGCTACCTGGGCGAAGCATCCTTGCTGGTCTACGACGAGCCCGCACTGAATGGCACCATGCTAAGCGAGGATGTGCGCGATCTGTTCGATGCCTGTCCTAGTACCTCGCGCATCTACATCCTGGCGCCGTTTCAGACCAAGGACACCCTTTTCCGGTGTTTGAACGAGAGTGGGGTGCAGGCCCGCATTCGTCGCTATTTTGATGATGTGGGCGGGCGCATCTATCTCCTCTGGCTTCGGTCCACGGGCGGCACCGTCGACGCTGTGGCAACGCCGTTCTTCGTGAAGGACGGCAACCTCGAAGAACAGCCCGAGGAGGTGCTGCATGCACCTCTGCGCAACGGCTTCCTGTTCGATCTGTTTCACGCGCATGCGGGCCGAGTCGATGCGCCGATCGGCGTCCATTTCAGCAAGGCCTCGGGAAAGCACGCGCGCAAGTTTCTGCGGACCAGCGACGTGGTGCTGTCGTCAGAATCTGCCGCAGCCCTGGCCTTCTTTTCACTGGCAGGCTCGAAAACGGGCACGCCCGGACGGATCTTCGTCGATACCGCGCCGCTCATGTCGGTCGCCTTTTCGATGCAGCGCGTTGGCATGGTCAATGAACTCTGGGAAGTGCAGGCGCCGGTCCGCTCGTTCAGTTCCTATGGGGGCATCGAGCGGTTGCCTGCCGCTGCGGCCAGCGACATGGTGTTGATCTCCGCCTCGACCTCGGGCGGCCTGTTCGGCCGCCTTATCGAGTGCGGCTTTCGGGCCGCCAACATCCGGACGATGTTCTTTCTCGGTAGTCAGGCCGATGCGAAGCGGGCCGGCACACTCGTCTGCGATCTCACCTTCGTGCCGGGCCAGTCTTTTGGCTACGAGCCGATCGAGAATTTCCCGGCGAGCGACTGCAAGCTTTGCAAGGAGGGCTATTTCCTGGCCGAACTGGAGGGCGACCAGTTTTTGCTCCAGAAGCGGGATATCAAGTTCTTGCACGCGACGTCGCAAAGCCAGGTCACAGAGGCGCGCGCAGTTCGATCTGCTGAGCAAACGCAAGCTGTTCTGCGCCCACATGTTCTCCGGCCAGCACCGGCGGGTAGAAGTGGGGGTGCGCTCCGGGGACGAACTGCTTGCCGTGCCCTCGGTGAGGGAAGCCACACTGCGCCTGATCAAGCGCTACACGCCGGCCCCACTCAGCTATGTCGTCTTGCAGGGCGTCTCGGAGGAGGGCTTCCGCAGTCTGGCGACGGAGGCGGGCATGGCGTCCATTGTGAGAGACGCCACGCTCCTCACGCCTCAAACACTCGCCAAGGCGTCTGCCGTGGCGGGCGGAGGCGCCTTGGTGCTGTTCGGCCAACTCGACGACTATGGGTTGGCCAGGGACATCAATGCGCTTCTACGCACGGTGGTGCCGCGGGGCTGCGTGACCTATGTGGCAGGTCTGGTCGTGGCGGAGACCGCCAAGGAGCTATCGGCGCTGCGCACGTTCCTGACCTATGGCGAACTCGGCAAGGACACCTTCACCTTTGCGCCGGCGGCCACCCTGATGCTTCCCATGGCCCAGCGCGCGCGGACGCCCTGGGATCTTGAGCTGGAACTGTTGCAGCGGCTGCGTGACGATGCGGAGGATGTGCCGTTTGATGCCACGTTGCAGGCTCGACTGGAGGTATTGGAGGCAATCCACCCAAGATAAGGACATCAGCAAGCCTTATAGGCGGCATGTCGATGAGGTTTCTGGCGAGGCGGACGTGGTTTAGCGCGATCCGGTCGCACGCGATGGGTACGTGTTGCGATCAAGGCCAAGGTCTCATTCAGCGCAGCCTTGGCCCAGCGCAGTCCCAGTAGCGCCGCTGGCAGGACAGGTTTGAGAGCGGTGATGGCGTAGGTTCGGATGATCCGATAGTTCGAGTCAATCTCATGTTCCTGCACGGCGCTGAAGCAGCATAGAGCGTGCAGGTTATCA
>NZ_KB902947.1:0-4618 GCF_000379565.1 Cupriavidus sp. UYPR2.512
CGGTTTGGAGCGGTGTCGTGCCTGTTTCTTTTCGGCGGTAAATCCGACCTTTTTACCGCATCCCAACTCCGACGTCACCACCTTGCGGAATGCCCGTCACCGGGCGCGTCTGCACTCGCCCTGCGGGCTCGTTCCGACGCGCCCGGTGACAACCTTCAATATCGAATCAGAAGACCTCGGGACAGTCCTGCAATACAGGAGTTGCTCCGCATCTTTAAGCTACGCCGCCGTTTAGTGCCGGTTTTAGACAGCCGTTCACATGAGCACGGCGGTCCGGATTTGCAGCAGGTTGTGCACGTACCGAGGCCGCCAAGCCATCTGCTGCCGTTTGACGAATCGCTTGCTGACCACCTGGTTGACGGCCGACTCGACAAAACCTGATGCAATGGGCTCCCCATGCCGATAGCGGTCACCGTAGTTCACGATGAAGTGCCGGTTGTTGGCGAGGTAGACAATGAACTCCTCGAGCTTGCCAAGGAGTTTGGTCTCCTCGGGGCTGGCCTCAGCTTCTCCAGATCCCAGCTCAGGCTTTCCAGTCGGCGCAACGCCGGATGGGGGCAGCCATGCCACAGGTGTCACTTGGCGCCATGCAGCGCCTTGATCAAGGCGGCGTTACTAGGGCCGTCGCAGTGTGCCGACCTGCCCTTGATCATCTGTTCGAGGTTCTGTCCCCGCATGGCGATGTGGAACCAATCGAGAACCTACTCACCGCGGTCACCAAAGCCGAGTTGGGCAAACCGTACGGTATCCCCGCCGTCCGACAGGAACGTGACCGGCTGACTGGGTTGCACACCTTCTCGCAGCAGGCAGTTCCACATACGATCGGCCGGTCGGCGCTCCAGCTTGTGCATAGGCAAAACTATGGCCGGCATCCTGATCGCGCATTGACTTCCCGACGATCACTTGAAACCAGCCGTCGTGGCGCCGGTGGCCGGCCCTCCGAATGTAGTCGCCGTCAATACCGACCGCGCGGACCGGACTGGACTCCGGGATCTCGGGCAGACCGACACTGGCGGCCACCTCCGCCTGCTGCCGTGCGTCGGTGATCTGTTCGGCTTCCGGCCGGCAACCGAGCGTGGTGACCTGGTGCCGAATTGAGCTGGCTGCCAGCACATGATCGAGCGGCAACACTTCCTGCAAGACGTTGACGGTCAGGCCATACGACATCAACGCTGCAAACTTGACCTCGAGATACTGCAGTTCTGACTGACCCGCTCAGGCAAGCATTTAGCGACCGGACTGAAGGTGGGGGCGTCGCCGTATCTCGTGGCGCCACCACGCGTTGAAGTCATACACATAGACGAAGCCTTCGTGTTCGCGGAGACGAAACGCAGTCAGTGACAGTTCGTTTGCCGCGGTAGAGAACGCCCTCATGCGCTTCGCCGTAACGCCTGCCACGAATGCTGAACGTGCGCAGATGCTTTTGGCCCAGCCGATGACTACCTGGATGACATTGTGCAATTGTCCGAGCGTCAAGTGCTCTGGAACGAGGACGCGTCGCAAAACCGGCGGGCTCAGGCCGCGCAGAGCAATTCGAAGTTGCAGGACGGAGGTCGCCGGCGCCGGATCGGGAACCATGCGCGCATTGTAGGTGCCTCATTGTCCTCTCAGCAGTGGCCCGGTCGTATGCCCCCGTTGCTTTGGCGCGGTCTCCTTTCCGGTGCTGAGCGGCATCGGCAGAGCACCAGACCGGGCTCCCCCGCTGCAGCGCCCGCATTCCTGCTTGGCTAGTAAATGTGGACCGCTCCCTACTCGGGCATCTGGTTGGCTGAGTTAAGCCCTCTCCTAAACAACTTGAGCGTACGTGCGGCCAACTCCATAGCTTCGTCCACGTTGGCCCTTGTCCGTGCCATGTGGATGGACAATCGATCAAGCAGATCGGGGGTCTCTAGGATCCTGACGCACTGGGCATAGGTGTCAGGGTGGGCCAGTGTCGCAATGTCTTTCCCGAGAAGTAATGCCCCCGCGTCGTCAGTGTCGTAACCTAATTCCGTAAGCAGGTTGTCACCTAGCTCGAAGATGCGGTCAAAGTTGCCTGCGTCGGTATAGGCTCGCATCAAGGTCAGCAAATCATCCGCGTCTTTCGTGCTTTCACCCCACCTATCTTGCCATGCGAAAAGTTTGAGCAAGGCGAGTCCAGAAAGCGAGGCCACATTGACGACGAGCCCGTCCGCCACTTCGACCTGTTCCGCAGCCTCCGCAACTTCTGGATATCCCGCCACGTTCATGAATATCTTCATGTCGGGAGGCCAACCAACGCGGTGTTCAGGCGTCGCTACCCCACCGAACGGCACGAGGTCTAGTGGGTAGGGAGGCTGATCGGCAATCTGATAGTAAAGGCGGTGCTGGATGTCACCCGATACCCGAAAACCTTCGATCCGACTTAGCTCGTCCCGGATCTCGTCAAAGTGAGCCCAGTTCTCGACTGCAAGTGCAAAATCAACGTCCTTGGTCGCTCGGGTGGCTCTAAGACCATGAACATGGATCAGAAGGATATCTCTTGCCGTGGCTCCCACCACGAAGTATGTCAGGCCCCGTGCTTTGGTGACACCATCGACCGCGCGGAGAATGGCCACAGTGGTCGGGTCGAGCGGCCGGTCAGAATTGATCGAGAACATGTTGAAGTTCTTCTTTGCGGATTTTCGCTGCAACTTCCAGGTTCCGGGAACTGAGGCTCGCCATGAGATCCGCATAGACCAATACGGCCGGGGCAAGCTCTGACCGCTTTGTGTTGCTACTTTGAGGCTCCCAAAACGCATCAAGGATCTCAATGGGGCCGTTTGTATGCGGACGGAGTCGATGCGTTTGCACGAGCTGCTTCACGCTTTGTGCCATGTGCCCTGGTACCACATATAGCGTCTGGGTCTCGGGTCTGAGATAGGCCGTCATCTTCTCGGCTGCGACTTCCCCGCCCCAGTAGACATTTTTCAATTCTGCGAGCGACGTGTCCTGCCACCAATCGGGATGCGGCGCTGCGAAACGCCGAGCGTGCAGTCGCGGCCGGAGTATGGTCGGATAGTTGGCGACCCATTCGTCGAGCAACCGATCGGGTGCCGTCAGGCGCCGACGTGCCGCCGTAGCCGCCTCCACCAACCACCCGCGCTCGGCTAGTTCATTGAACACGCTGCCCACCGAGCCGAGTGCGATGCCGCTAGCTTGGGCAATCTCTCGATAAGAGGCCTGCAATAGCGAAGGCCGGCAAAGCAGCGCGAAGATCATCCGTTGCGCCGTGGGATTTCCTCCCCCGTGCATCCTCACCGGGGTCGATGCTTCATCGGGACGCTGGCCACTGACAAATATATAGAGGTCGTCCGCGTCAATGTGTGCATTGCCAGCCGTGTCGATGAACTGCAACCCGATTTCTTTGCACTGATTTGCAAGATACGGAGTGAGGTACTGCGTAACAAGAAGCCGAGGACCGCGCCCGGCCGATTTGGCGCGTGCGAGGGTCAGTGCAGTCGCGCTTCTGATCGAACTCTTCCATTCGACTTCATAGCGACGGCAGACGTTGTGCCGAGTCAGCACAATGTGGCCATCGGTGGCGGTTGCATCGTCCGCGTTCGCGCGCTGAAATTGGCCTTCCAAGCCGGCAGACCGACGAAGTGCCGCCAAAGCCATATTGATCGTGTCGCGCGTTGCTTTCTCAGTCATGCCCGTGTGTTCAGAATTCTAGTTTGTTCATTCAATCTGAACGAAGTCTAGCACTGAACAGCATTTCGTTCAATTTGTCATAGGGTTCGTGAAGCATGAACAATATTAAGTATTGAACATTCCTTCCCCATATGGTTCCAGGTAGCCGACGCTCTGCGCTGTTCGCCGATGTGGCAAGTACATCATGTGTGCAAGGAGCGCGGCCGCCCCGGACAAAATACCCATAAGCTCCCGGCATCGCTTGTCCACCAGCTTATTGCGTCGCCCCGTGTGCAATCGACAAATCCCCGTCCCCCCTGCTCCCTTTCTTGTACCGCCCGCTCCCGCGTGAGGCCTGCTCGGCCTTTTGGTGCGGGGTGCGCTCCCGACCGATCCCGCGCAGCGCTCGGTGACGCTGGCCCGCTCGCGCTCGAATTCCTGCAAGGAGGCCTTCTTGCCAACGCCGGCAGCAAAACGGTAGGTCACCCTCGCCTATGCAACTGCCCGAGTTTGGGTCATCCAAGTGGTGACGAAGCAAGCCAAAAATCTCAGCCCTTGCTTCCAAAATTGGACAGCCCGCCAGCGTCACGCAAGCCGCGTCAACTGCGGGACTGATCAGGTCTTGCCCGAGCTCAAGACTCCCTGCAACGCGCACGTGGCTGTTTGTCAGCATCCGTAGTGTCGGCAGAAATGTGCCCATTGTGAAGGCGGTTGTGCATCGTCTCGCGGCGGATCAACACATTGCCGCGGGTTCCTCAGCCTCGAAATATCTCAATAATCTGGTCGAGCAGGACCACCGCAACATCAAGTCCCGGACGAAAGTCATGCTCGGCTTCAAACGTTTCAGGAACGCAGCGATCACTCTCTCTGGTATTGAGTTGGTACATCGGATTCGCAAGGGCCAATTCGGCCTCGCGAAGCTCGACCTCAAAGATACCACTGCGCCCGCAGTCTGGGAGGCCGTCCTGTCTGCTTGATGAGGTATCCT
>NZ_KB902948.1:0-4580 GCF_000379565.1 Cupriavidus sp. UYPR2.512
CGCTCGGTTGATGCGACTGGGCCGAACTTGCCCGGACCTGGATGCAGGGCTGTTGTTCGAGCGCGATGAATGGCGCGCGGCATTCATTCTCAACAAGAAGAAGCCGCCGAAGACGTCACCGCGTCTGAATGAGGTCGTGCGCTTGGTCGCTATGCTCGGCGGCTTCCTGGCGCGCAAAGGCGACGGCGAACCCGGAGTCAAGACCATCTGGCAAGGCCTGCAGCGAGTGGTGGATTTCGCCGCCGGTCTCCGGTATGCCCGTGAACTTGACGACTGAGATGTGTGTAATCAAATGANTCTAACCACATCCACCGGCACCAGGCTGTTCGCAGTGCTGATGTTCCCGAGCTGGCCGTTGTTGTTAAGGCCCTCAGCACTGCACTCCTCCTCCAGTTGTGGCGCCACAGGTGTGGCCGCCTCCCGCAGCCACGGATGCTGCGCCGGTCGTCAGGCTCACCACATCCATGGGCACCCCATGCGTCGACCCGCCGGGGACGAGAGAGAGCATCAGCTCCGGGCGCTCCGAACGGCCTCGACCGGAGACCATGTGCAGACAGAAGCTTCGATGCCGACCAAGCAGCTCGGATACGTGCTCCTGGGTGAAATCGAGGAGTGGATTCCAGATGAGCGAACCATACGCGAACAGCCAGATCCCGTCGGTCTGCGGGCGGGAATTTAACGCTTCTCGCATCGATGTATCGATCCGTTGAAGGTCCCAGCGGATACACGGACGCATCTTATGTAATGATCCCGTGAAATCTTGTTCACGTCATAATCCAGAATTAACGATGAGCAAACTAATGCACCGTCTTTCGGCAGTAACGATGCCAAGGGAAATTAGATGTCGAACGATCTCGATGAGTTTATCCAGCTTCACCGGACGTTTCACGATCTCGCACTAAGCGAAGAGGAGGGCAAGGAGTCCGAGCTGTTCCGGCTGACGCTCCGCGACAAGCCTACGCACTGGTCCGATCTGCTTGAAGAGCCACGCGTCGTCCTCCTTTCCGAGGCAGGGTCGGGAAAGACCGAAGAGCTCCGACATGTCTGCCGCGACTTACGGCACAGTGCAAAGCAAGCATTCTTTCTGCGCATCGAACACCTCACTCAAGACTTCGACGACGCTTTCGAGGAAGGAACGCTCGAGGAGTTTGAGGAGTGGGTGAATTCTGGAGAGGACGGCTGGATTCTGTTGGACTCCGTCGACGAAGCGCGGCTGAAAGACCCAAAGGACTTCGAACGCGCCATACGTAAGATCGGACGTAAGCTCGGTCGCGTCCTTCAGCGTGCCCACGTCATCATCAGCGGGCGCACAGACGCATGGAGGCCGAGGACGGATCTTCTGATTTGCGAGGCGGCACTTCCGTGGACGCCGCCGACGACCGAGCCCGACCGGGACCAGGGGGGCACCGAAGTCGTGACTACCAAGGACGTCCCTGCGCCGAAGCGTCAAAAATCACCCTTCCGCATTGTCGCGCTCGACGATCTTGCTGGCGAACAGGTTGATCGCTTTGCCAGCGCTAAGGGCATCACCGACATCAAAGCCTTCAAGAAAGCGGTGGATCGCGCCGATGCATGGTCGTTCACGGCCCGTCCGCTGGACCTAGCCGAGACCGTCGAGTTCTGGATCGCCAACGGAAAGATCGGCTCGAGGCTCGAGTTGATGCGGGCGAGCATCGACAAGCGGTTGGAGGAGTGGGATCAGGACCGCGCGGACGCCCATCCAATCTCCAAGGACCGCATTTGAGAGGGGGCACGCCTTGTCGCGGCGGCGGCGACGCTTGCGAAGGAGTCGGCTATCCGTGTGCCCGACGGTCAGCAGAACGAGCGCGGCCTCCCTGTCAAAGAAGTCTTGACCGACTGGAACGACGTTGATTGCCGGACCCTCCTGACGCGGCCAATATTTGACGAGGGCATCTACGGCACCGTGCGTTTCCATCACCGTTCCGTCCGTGAATTTCTCACAGCAGAATGGCTCAACGTCATGCTTGTCGACGAAGGGTCGCGGGCGAAAATCGAAAACCTCTTCTTCCGGCGTCAATACGGTATCGAGGTCGTGATTCCAACGATGCGCCCACTTCTTCCCTGGCTAGCCCTGCTCGACAGGCGGATCCTTGAGCGCGTAATACGGCTCGCGCCCGAGGTCTTGTTTGAGGGCGGCGATCCCGCGCAACTGCCGGTGGACACACGCGCCCAAATTCTGCGCGAAACTTGCGAGCAGCTCACCCAACCAGCGCACGGTCGAAGTGCCACCGAGTATTCGGCAGTGCAGCGTTTCACTAACCCGGATCTTGCGGAGGTCATCCGGGAACTCCTAGAAAGGCACAGCAACGACGAGGACATCGTCTGGTTCCTTCTCCGCATGGTCCAGCAAGGGGGGATCGTTACACTCGCGGACAAGGCCAAGCAGTTCGCCCTAAACTCGCGGGCGAAGTATACGAGGATAGCTGCCATCTGGGCAATGATCGAAGTCGGATCGCGGCAGGACTGCTCCGAGGTTTGCGAGGCGTTCCTTGCTGAAGCGCCGCCGTTCCGTAGAAGCTGGCTTGGTGAGCTGGTTAATGGCCTCGGGCAGACGCAGGCCGACGTGGACTGGTTGCTTACGGCCCTTGCGCTCGCAGCACCCAAAAAGCGGTACAAGACCGATTCGCTCTCGGATTCGCTCGCGAACTACGTGACCGCGCTTCCGTCGATGCTCGTTCCCACACTTCTCGCTGGGCTTGCCAAGCTGCTGAGACGCAGACCAGTCGTCGAGCAGCGGCACTGCGAGATTTCCAAGAGAGACATTTGGCTCTGCCAGGCCGCGGGCCAAGCCGTGACGCTGCAGATAGAACGCCGCGATCCTGCTACGCTGAAGAAGGCAGCGCTTTCGATCCTGCGAATGCTACCGATCGCTGAGGCCTACGGGCGCGGAGAATACGAGGGTGGGCGCAAAGCACTGTCAAAACTGGTCCGCGGATGGCCAGCGCTCAACCGGGCATTGTTCTGGTATAGCATCGCCGAAGAGCGCGCGCGACGGAAGCGCAATGGCGGCGAGCGGCTGACCGACTACTGGCAAGCCCCGATCTTCGGCGCCTATTGGGCCTTCGACGGCTCAGACTTCGACTACATAAGCGACCAGATCGTAGCTCGGCCGCTCCTAGACGACAAACTCGTCGCGTTGACACTCGCCTTCACGCTCTACAATCAGAACGATCATCCGAGGCAGTGGCGAGACGCGCTCAAGGAGGCCTCGTCGACCAATCCTGAGGTAGCTGCTGAGTTAGACAGGTTGGTCAAGCCCCCCAAGTGGGACCATAGCAAGTTCAGACGCCAGGAGGCGGCCTGGAAGCGCCGATCCGAGAAAGAGGCGAAGATGGCGGCGGCGGCCAAGGAGAAGGCGAAGCAGATTCTAGCGGGCCGAGTGGATAGGATCCGCGATTTCGGAGAACCCGGCGAGATCTCCAAAGACCAGCACTACCTCTATGATCAGATGAATGCCGTCGAAAGTCAGCACAACTGGTGGACAGAGGGCAACTGGCGCTCTCTTATCGAAGAATTCGGCCCGGAGGTCGCACTCGCTTTCCGGGACGGCGCCGTCGGATACTGGCGACAGAACAGACCTCTGCTCCGCTCCGAGGGTGCCGTCGCGAACACCACGCCGTTCTCGACGATCTTCGGTCTTACGGGGCTGTCCATCGAAGCGCGGGAGATTGTCGCGTGGCCATCTTTACTCCTTCCGGCTGAAGCGGAGATCGCAACGCGATACGCCGTGCACGAGCTCAACGGATTTCCTGTTTGGCTCCCCCAACTGTACAATTCGTTCCCATCGCAAGTCCGCGAAGTCCTGCTGAACGAGATCAAATTCGAGCTCACTACTGAGACGGCGGAGGGAGAGAGCCACTACGTGCTCTATGACGTAGCCTGGCACGGCGACTGGATATGGGACCAGATTGCTCCGGAGCTCTTATCTGAGCTACGCGAAAAACGGGTCAATGCACGCAACCTCGGCTTTATCCTGGCGATCATCAATCGATCATCGATTGATGACAAGACCGTTGCCAAGATTGTTTCGCGGAAGGCGAACGCCACCCGCAATCTCACCTTTTCTCCGATCTGGTTTGCCGCCTGGGTCGGCGTCGATCCTGCCGCCGGGATCGCAGCCCTTTCTGCTCGGCTCGTCGGTATGGAGGATCCGGTTCATTAGACGAAGCTAGCCCTAGCCTTTGTCGTTGCCCTTGTTGGCGGCAGGTCGCAGGAAGGCCGAGCCCGGCAGGCATTCCGTACGGTCGAACACATGAAGTCGCTCTACCTGCTAATGGCCCGCTACATCCGACATGAGGAGGCGAGGTTCAAAGGCGCGTTACACATGAGGAGGCACCTGGAGCGCCAGGCGATAATGGTGCCCCTTTTTCATCTGCGGCATCCATGACTCAAAACACCCGATCTGGCGTGGGCAGACTGAGCGCCGACAAACGCAAAGCGATCGCACTTCAGGCCCTCGCGCGCACCGAACCAATCAGTGTGCTGGCTGAGCGTAACGGCGTGAGCCGCCCGACGGTCTACCGACAGATCGGCACGGCCAGTGCAGCGCTCGATGAAGC
>NZ_KB902949.1:0-4537 GCF_000379565.1 Cupriavidus sp. UYPR2.512
CAGCGCCTTCCATTGGCAACCGAGGTAAAGCAGTTTCAGGATGTAGTTGAAGATCGCGTGCGCGGTCAGTTTGGATGCCGGTCCCCGGCTTCCTGCCGTGAGGTGCGGCAAGACAAATTGTTCGAACTGCCCGCGGCTCAATTCCGTTGGAATCCGTTGCCATTGCTGGCTGTGCGCCATTATCGACCGCCAAAGATCGGGAATTCTAGCGGATCACGGCGGAAATCGGCGAAAGTCATACCCACAAAGGACTTCAGGCAAATTTGGCAGCCTTGAGAAACCCGCAACCAGTTGAAAGCTACGTGGGGTGGCTCGATGCACCATCGTCAGCCAGAAGATACGCCAACTCACAACACAGAATACGGCGATCAGATTGGCCAGGCGGTCGGCGGTACGCAACATGGAGTCCTCTGCCTTGCAGCCGGACTTCAGGATCCTGTGGAACACTTCCGTAGCGCGTACCATTCCAGCTTCTCGACAGCTTGCCTGCGGGTGGTCACCGGCAAATTTGTGATCAGCTTCCACTCTATGCGCTTTCTTCCTGCAGGTGCGCCTCGTTCAATAGCAAGGGATGATGCGCGCGGGTGCCGGTGTTGTCTTGATGCCGCCATCGCAGCACGGACAGGCGTATTTGACGCGTTGGTGCTGGAGAACACGGATCTGCTGCGGCACGATGTCGAGTTGCTCGCTGATCTCGACACCGATCTCGACCAGCGCCTGGCCGTCGAGCGGGCAGACGCGCTCGGACTCGGGCAGCTCGTGGCGGACTTCCACACGCGGCAGCGCCGGATCAAGCGGCTTGCGCCCGTGCTTCTTTCGCGCGTGGCCCGCCACCTCGATCCCTGGCGTACCTTCCGCTTCCTGCGCCGGCGTCGTTGCAGCGCTCGGCGCCAGTGCCTCAGCTTCGTTGAGGAACAGGTCCTTCTGCTCTGAGCCACGGGCTTCGCTCTTGGCGGCGAACAGCTTGCGCTGGAAGGCCTTCAGTTGTTCCTTCAACAGATCTCGCTCGACCGTCACCACGCGCAACGCAGCCAGGCTGGCCTGCAGGGCTTCGTACTCCTCGGCGGTGATGGTGACGGTGGTCGACATGGCGGGTTAGACCGCCGCTGTAATGCGGCGTTCACGCCGCCCGATGATACGCGCGCTCCGGATGCCGACGCACCGCCTCGATGTCGATACCTTCGCGCAGCCAGTGGAGTTGCTCGACTGTCAGCGTCGCCACCGGCGCCTGACGCGGCCATACGAAGCGGTCCTTCTCGAGACGCTTCAACAGCAACCAGAAGCCGTTGCGGTCCCAGAGCAGCATCTTGATGCGATCGGCCCGCCGGTTGCGGAACACGTACACCGCGGCCGCGAACGGATCGAGCCCCAGCGTCTGCTCGACCAGCGCGGCGAGGCCGTTGATGGATTGACGGAAGTCCACCGCCTCGCGGTGCAGGTACACCTTCAACCCTGCGTCAAAGCGGAACATCAGCGCTGACCTCCAAGCGCCTCGATCATGACCTTGACGAGTTCGGCGTCCTGGACGCCACAGGACAGTTCCAGCGACGTGCCGTTGGGAAGCTTGGCACTAAGCAGCGCCGATCGCTGGCAAGTTTGCGCGGCCACACTCGCTGGACTCAAGTGCACAGGGGCCACGACCGGTACAAATGCCGACAGTGGTCCCTCGCCGGACTGCATTGCCTGCCGGTTCTGCCCAATCCATTTGCGTAACTGGTTGGCGTTGATGCCAGCCTTGAGTGCCATGCTCGAAACCGACGCCCCCGAGTTCAGGCACAACTGAACCAGTCGCCGCTTGGCTACCGGATCGTAGTCGCGCTTGCCATTGGAGCGCACCCGCACCGCCTGCAGCGGTAAGAAATCAATCTGTTCCTCTACCATGCTTGCGTCCGCAAAAGTCGTTGCGGACGCAAGCTTGACCCCTCATGCTCTACCAAGATAGGGCGTCCTTCACTAGCCGCTTACGCGAATTCATCGAGGATCGCTATCTTCTCTTTTCTTGATGCCCCGCGGTAGCGCGAGCTCACCGCTGCGACAAGTTCCTTGCGTGTTGCCATGCTGACCTTCCCCTTCACGTTGTTCTGCTCCCACGGCACTATGCCGTGGGTAGCAAATTACGTGAGGCAACGGGTCAGCTCTGGTAGCAGAACCGATGAGTCAATGCGCCGGACAAAATGATTGTCGCCGCCCAATCAAGGGCCGCGCGCCAAGCGCGCTGAAATCCTCGCCCGTTCCTGCTCGCTGCGCTGCGCGGGCTGCGGCCTCCGGTTTCACCCTTGACAGCCGTAGCGGGCCGGCTGAATCCGTCGCGGGGCGGCGAACTCAGGGAAAACGGCGGCAAGGCAATCATCACTCACAGCCTCGCTGAACCCGTCACGCAGGGGACGGGAATCTTGGGAGCCGGTCAGCAGTAAAAGCGAACCCATTTTCGATGGAGGTCGAAATGCCCGCACTTCGGTTAAATCATTGGTTGGTAATCCTTACGAATGCGTACATGGAATACACGTACACGCCTTGGAATGACCGCAACGTGTATCGCCGCACCGTTGATTACCGCCATGTCGTTTGGTGTTAAGCGCAGCAGCCCAACCAAGGCGGGCGAGCGAGCGCGCCGCACCTGACAGGAGCAAGACGATGAACAAGTACGAAGCGAAGCAGGAAGCCCGCCGCGCCCGTCTGGCCGCCCGTGCAGCGCACGCGCGCTCGGCAGCAACGATGCAGTACACACCCGCGCTAAAACGATGGCTTCGGTCATTCCGTTCGGTCAGCCGATCTTGACGGGCCACCACTCCGAGGGCCGCGACCGCCGCTATCGAGCACGTGTACACGCAACGTTTGGCCGAGCCTTCGAACTGCACGACACGGCGAACGCGCTCGACCGGCGCGCGGAAGCAGTCGGCAAGGGCGGCGTATCTGGCGACGACCCCGAAGCCATTCCGAAGCTCACCAGCGAAGCTGGCCGAGCTGGAGGCACGGCACGACAAGATGAAGCGCACGAACGCCCTGATTCGCCGCGAGGATCGCGCAGGGCTTGAGCGCATGGGCTACACGGCAGCAGCCATCGACGCGCTTTCTCGTCCTGACTTCGCCGGCCGGGTTGGCTTCGCTTCGTATGAAATCACCAATAGCGGCGCGAATATCCGCCGCGTGCGCGACCGCATCGAGGCATTGAAGAAGATCGCAGAGCGCACCGACCGCGAGGAAGAAGGGCACGGCTACACGTACCGCGAGGACACGGAAGATAACCGCGCCGTGTTCCTGTTCGACGCTAAGCCTGCCAAGGACGTGCGCGATCTGATGAAGCGCAACGGCTTTGTGTTCAGCCCGACGCGTTCGCCAGTCGGCCAGTCGGCCTATGTGCGCAAGCTCACGGCCAACGCCATCAACACCGCGAAATGGCTTCGCCCGCAGCTCGATGAGCTGCTGACCGGCGAGTAATCGCCGCGCCTATCCGGCCCGCTACGGCGGGCCGCAACCGACAGGACGAAGCCATGCAGATGCATTTGATCTTTTCCGATGAGGCCGACGTAATCGCCTTTTGGCGGGCAAGGAATGGAAATCATGGGCCGTGGACGTAGCAGCGGGGCCGGAGAAGCGGCCGACCTACCGCCACACGTAGTATGCGCGCGCACGCGAGGGCGAGGGCGAGGGCGAGGGCGCCATAGCGTGCGTGAAACGCGATATGCCGTGCAAGGTCGCACGCGCAGGGTTCGCCGCTCGCCTCGCTGGGCCTCGCGAGCTGGGTTATGTTCGCACGGAGGGTTGAGCCATGCCGAAAAAACGCTCGAGCGCGACCGCCACGAATGCGGCCGACGCACGCAACCTGAAAGCGGCCGAGCTGGCCGCGAAGATGCCGGACGCGCGAGACGGCCTGCTGGCCGCCGCGCTCGCTGCCGTCTGCGACGGGCACGCGGCCGTGCTCGAAGGCAACCAGAAAGCGGCCGACGCCGCGGCTGCCGACAAGGCGTTTATCAGTGAAACCCGCTACATGTAGCGGCCCGATAACATCCGGCGCAGGACCCGATTACATCGGAGCTTATTAGCTGAGAATATCGGCGCGGGCGGGACCACATTCCATGAAAATGGGCCCACTTTAGTTGAGAACAGCTCGATAACATCGGCTAGGATCCACATTGAGCGAGAACGCAGACGGTTATCTTGTGGGAAGGCTTTCAGGCCTTGCCCGCCCAAAGCTCAATCCCGTGCTGTCGACGATGAGACTGATCGTCTCGCCGCGCGCGAGACGCCGGGCCAGCTGTTCGCAACGCTTAGTGACGCTCACCTCCAGTGAAGCGAACCGTTCGCCCAGCTGACTGGCGCTGGGCACCGGGATGTCCAGCCC
The DNA here is from genome assembly GCF_000379565.1 of Cupriavidus sp. UYPR2.512. Lineage (NCBI taxonomy): Bacteria > Pseudomonadati > Pseudomonadota > Betaproteobacteria > Burkholderiales > Burkholderiaceae > Cupriavidus > Cupriavidus sp. UYPR2.512. Next base: position 4,343 of record NZ_KB902949.1, read on the forward strand.
GCGAGTCTCCCAGAAGTCCTCCATATAGCCGGTGATCTACCACATCCCCCAGCCGAACAGCCGGTAGAAGGTAAAGATCAGCTCGATGTACGCCGTGGTGTAGGTCGGCTCACGCCCCGACACGCCCGGCGTACGGATCTTTGCGTTGATAAGCTGCGCCTTCAGATCGCCGCCCGGCACATACAGGCTGATCAT
>NZ_KB902950.1:0-4514 GCF_000379565.1 Cupriavidus sp. UYPR2.512
GGCTGACCCCGTTCCACGGGATGATCCTTGACTACCATGGGCGCGCCACCTACTCCGACGGTGGGGACTATGAATGGGACTTTGATACAGCAAGCATTCGCAGCCAGTTGGTTGCACCCATCGTTGTGCGGACGCTGCTGTTCAGCCTGGTGCAGACGCTCCCGAAGATTCCGCTGAAATNGACCCCCAACAGCAGACAGAAGCCACCTTTGGTGAGTCACCTTCGGGTGGCTTTTTCGTTCTCTCCAGCCGCAGCCGCAACAAGGCGGGCGCAGCCATCAGAGCGTCACGGGCCCCTGTCAGTGGTCTAGATGACTCGAATTGCTGCCTGGCGCCCTACCATGGGCAAGCCAACAACCTGTAGGAACAACGGCAGCGATCCATTCTGTTTGTCCGCTCTGTAGCCGGCTCGCCATGGACTACGGCCAGCACGACGAGCACTCCTTCCTTGCGACAATCCGGCTTGCGCGCCATCCGAGATGACATCTTCGGCCCGCTGCCAAATTCAAAGGCGCGATCCGCGTGTTTGTGCCGAGCTGACCGAACGCGCGCGGGCGACATTGCCTCTCGGAGGATCCTCAAGATTGCGTGTGCGCCTGCTCGACGGCCAGGCCACGGGTCAACGTTGAGTTCACACCGAAGACTTGCGCGGCGAGCTGGCGGCCGCGCGTCAAGAGGCCCGCGACGCGGCTGTGGCGCAGGCCTAGGTCCGGGCCCGGCTCGAAGCCCAGTCCGACGCGCTCACTGAGCAGCTCACCGAGCGGCTCACGACCGCCGAGGCGGCGCAGCGCCAGGCCGTCGTCGACCGGGACGCGGTGCAGACGGAACTGGCCGCGGCACAGCGCCGGGCTGAGCGCGCCGAGGTGGAAGCGATGCTGGCGCGCCAGCTGCTGGCAGAATTGCGCTTGCCGCGCGAGCGGGAGGCCGCCGGTGGCGGGCGGCGGCGCAAGCCCGGCAGCGCGGTGCCCGCGGCGCAGGATGACCCGGGCAAAGACCAGGACAGAGTGCAGGACCACGGGCAAGAGGCACCGGCGGTGCCCGGCGCCAACCAGGAAGACCGCAACGATAGCAACGGCAACGATGACCACGAAAACTGAGCGGGCGGCCGCGATCCGCTGGATCCAGGACCAGATGGCCGACTACGACCTGACCATGGAGGAGCTGCGAGCGGCGGGGTGCTTTGATCCGCCACGCCCCACCAGTGCCACCGCCGGTGGTCTGCTACCGGAACGCCGCGGGCCAGAGCTGGAACGGAACCGGCCAGATGGGCTGCGGCGGGCAGTCAATGCGGGGCAAAGCGTGGAGTTTTACCAGGTCGGATAAGAGCCTTCACGCACAAAAAGCTGGGAAATCTGGCGGTTTGGTCCCCAAAGCCATTGAGAATCAATGAGTTGCAATATCGCTAGGCGTGCGAAAGGCGGAAAGCGGCAAAGCCTCGCTGCAGGCGGCTCTTCGGTTGATCACCGCCACTTTCGCACGAAAGGCACGATCACCCCGGCTCGGCCGCAGATCGCGCAAGTCCTGCAAAGTTTTCCGGACGTCACGTCTGATACCTCCACGAAGGGCGGATGGCGGGCCCTTTGTTCGAGTCATCTTCTCGTCGGGGCGATTCTCGTGCCTCTGTTCGGTGGATCGGGCAAAATGACGGTTTAGCCGGATTTGGACCGGCATGAACCGTAAGGCGCGAGACAGGGGCACGGCGATAGACTTCGCGAGTTGCTCAAGTGTTACAGCGCTCGGACGAGAAGGACCATATGCAACGGCTGACAGACGAGGAGCTGCTCGAACTCCTTAATGAGATTGAGTCGGATCACGCGGAACGCAAGGAATCGTTCAAAGGGGACGTGCCCAAGAAGGCGCGACAGGCCGTGTGCGCATTTGCAAACGATCTAGCGGGGCACAATCGGCCAGGTGTCCTATTCATCGGTGTTAAGGACAATGGGGAGCCATCTGGCCTTGACGTGACCGATGAGCTTTTGCGTGCTCTGGCCGACATGAAGACTGATGGCAATATTTTGCCCCTTCCGGCGCTCAGCGTCGAACGGCGAGAATTGAAGGGCGCGGAGGTCGCTGTGGTCACCGTCATGCCTTCCGATTCTCCTCCGGTGAAATATGACGGGCGCATTTGGATTCGTACAGGCCCTCGTCGAGCGTTAGCAAACGCGCAGGAGGAGCGCATTCTCAACGAAAAGCGGCGCTACAAGAATCTGCCGTTTGACATCAATCCCGTGCCCTCGGCAAAGCTTTCTGATATTTCGAAAAGCATCTTTGAGAACGAATATCTGCCTCAGGCCTTTGCTGACGACGTTCTTGAGGCTAACGGCCGTAGCTATGAAGAGCGACTTGCCTCCTGTCGGATGATCGCCTCTCCCGATGATCCCACACCGACTGTCGTCGGTCTCCTCGCTATAGGAAAGAGTCCGCAGGACTTTCTTCCTGGTGCCTATATTCAATTTCTACGAATTGATGGCTTGGAGCTCGCTGATCCAGTTATTGACGAGGAAGAGATCAGAGGCGGTATCGTGGAAGTGCTTCGGCGTGCCGAAGAGAAACTGAAAGCGCATAACAGAATTGCCATCGATATTACGGCGGCAGCCACGCACCAAGTCGAAATGCCATATCCACAGGCAGCCTTACAACAAATTTTGTATAACGCGGTCCTGCATCGTGTTTACGAGGGAACTCATACGCCTATTCGTGTTTATTGGTTTAACGACCGGGTTGAAATCAATAGCCCCGGTGGGCCGTACGGCAACGTGACGGTTGAAAATTTTGGACGACCTGGTGTGACGGACTACCGAAATCCAAACGTCGCAGACGTTCTGAAGACCTTTGGTTTTATTCAGGCATTTGGGCGAGGTATAGCCACGGCGCGGCGGGCTATGCAGGCAAATGGTAATCCGGAACCCGAATTTGAAACTACTCAGACGGCTGTGGTTTGTGTGCTTCGGGGGAAATCGTGAGTACTCCTGTACTGACCTTTTTCAACAATAAGGGTGGAGTTGGAAAGACCTCGCTCATCTACCATCTTGCGTGGATGTTCGCCAGTCTCAGAAAACGAGTGGTCGTTGCGGACTTGGACCCGCAAGCCAACTTGACGGCTGCTTTCCTAGACGATGAAGCGATTGAGCGGCTTTGGGAAAAGCAGCAACCGGGCTCAACGATCTTTCGATGTGTTAAGCCTCTGACGGGTGTTGGTGACATTGCTCCACCAACTCTGCAACGGGTCGGAACCGACTTGTATTTGCTTCCAGGCGATGTTGCGTTGTCGAGCTTCGAGGATACTCTCTCGGGAGAGTGGCCGGCCAGCATGGGGGATGCGAATCTATATCGCCCAATGCGCATCCTCACTTCATTTTGGCAGGTGATGCAGATGGCTGCGGAGAAGGTTCAAGCGGATCTGATCTTAGTTGATATTGGCCCCAATCTTGGTGCCATTAACCGATCAGTCTTGTTGGCCACAGATTATGTGGCAATTCCCCTTGGCGCTGACCTTTTTTCCTTACAAGGGCTAAATAACTTGGGCCCGACACTGAGGAGTTGGAAGGGGCTTTGGAAAAAGCGACTTGATAATTGGGATTTTAGTGCGGACATGGAGGCGCATCCGGATTTTCGTCTGCCTAAAGGTAATATGCTGCCGATCGGATATTTGTGCCAACAGCATGGCGTTCGACTTGATCGCCCAGTAAGAGCGTATGATAAATGGGTACAGCGAATTCCTGCGGTTTATAGGAAGGCGGTGCTGCAGGAAGAGCCAGTCCTGGGTATGAAGCAAGAAGATGACCCGTATTGCCTGGCGACCATTAGACACTACCGCAGTCTTATCCCCCTCGGTCAAGAGAATCGTAAGCCTATCTTCAATCTTACTTCTGCTGACGGCGCTATTGGTAGTCATGCTAATGCGGTGCAGGATGCAAAAAAGGATTTCAAGCGTCTAGCAATAAAAATTGCAGACCGAATCGATTTACGGCTCTGAATAACCGAGCAGAAAACGGCGCCAACGCGCGCCGTTTTTTTAGGAAGGAGCTCCCGCATCTGACGGCTTGGCGAGCACGCGTAGGCGCCCGCCCTTATCAGGAAGTTCCGGTAGCCGTCGGTTATCCCGGCGTCAATAGCGAGGGGCGGTCACCTTGTGATAGCGGATTCCCCGTATCTTGGTATGCCCCCTATTGAGCGCGATTACCAGGACTTGAAACAAGACCTCGGTCTTGGTCACTATGAAGGTCGGGGCTGGCGCGGATTCCACCATCATGCGACGCTGAGTATCGCAGCCTACGGCTTCCTGATGGCCGAACGACTCGCTGCGGTGAAGTCCGAAGAGAATAAAAAAACTTCCTCGAACGCCAGATACCTGCGCTTCCCGCTGATTACATCCCCCGGGGCAGCCCTGCGCGCGCAGCGGCACGTGACTAATTCAATCACCACACTCCGTCATCAACTCAGTTTCCACCTGATCCGCGGCCTTGGCCTTTGCCCATGTTGCGCGTCTGGCTGATCGATCACATTTATGACAC
>NZ_KB902951.1:0-4502 GCF_000379565.1 Cupriavidus sp. UYPR2.512
GTCCGACTCCCAACTGCTCGGCGATGTCCTTGTTCTGCATTCCGTTGGCGGCCAGCAGCACAATGCGCGCGCGCTGCGCCAGCCTCACGCTCGTGAGCTTCGACCGAACCAGCCTCGTCAAATTGGTTCGCTCCTCGTCGGTCAACATGATCTCGGGAGCAACTCGCACTCACTCTCTCCACGCTGTGTCGCAGTGTGGGCATTGGAGACGCCGAATTCATATAGGTTCCATCAAGAACAGAACGCTACACTAGCTTGCCTAACCCGGCAAGCTAGGCATGCGTGCATTCGACTACCCAATGATTCAGTGCCATGACACATGAGAACGCTCAAGAGCTATGTGACGATGACATGGTTTGGCTAGTCGCTCTTAGTACTGGGCGAACCCCTTTGCGCTTCCAGGGGGCCATGGCGCGGCGCAGCTGGTCCGCCTCGCCGGCAGAGAACCCAGTCGCCAGCATCGCCACCTGCATCAGCTGTTCCTGAAAGATCGGCACTGCCCAGCGTGCGCGACAGCGCCCGCTTCATTGCCTCGCTGGGATAGGTCACCGGCTCGAAGCCTTGCCGTGACCACTGCACCGGCCCGGGCCGCACGCTCGCCACTTCAATTGCCAGATCATAGAAGTTGCGCGGCCGCAGGCGCGGCAACATGGACATCTGGGCCCGGTGTACGGAACAACCACATGGGTAACAAACCAGAAACGGCATGGGCAAGCTCGGTATGCTGCGCCACACTTCGCGAGCGGTCTTACTCAGCAGGCTCACTTGATACAACCCAACCCTATCGCATGCTTTCTCCGAGCGGGAATCCCATACTTGGCAATCTTTCGGCTATCCAGCAGAGCGATGGGAATGCGCTTGGCGCTCTGGGCTGGCTCATTCATCAGGTTCCGTTGCGCGTTTGGGAGGTGCCCTGAACTAAGGGAAGGCCAAGCTGGTTCAGAAGGCGCGTATTGACACAACGCCGTAAGGCGAAATTTTGCTCTTGCTGGAGGTGTTGTGTTCGATGCCAGCGGCACCGGCGCACATCTGCCGGCGGTCAGGGTTCAAGCGCTGGACACGGCGGAGAAATCGAAATGCGCAGCCGCATACACGGCGTTGCACACCCAGATTTCTTGCCCGTTTTTATAGAAGATAACCCACTTGCCGTCGCTGACGAAGTGAGCGCCGGGAAACACCTCATTGTGGCCGTTGCTATCGTCCAGCGGGAAGGGCGCATGAGGCACGGCCCAGTAGTGGCCGCTCGGTAACGCTTCGATCGATTTCCGGGACATTTTTTTCGGCACCGCAATGCGGTGTCTCGTAACGCAAAAGCTCGCTGCTGCGGCAAAACGGATTGTGTCAATCCTGCAAAGGCGTGACATCGTCGCGAGACAGCCTCGTGTTGGCTCACAGCCCATCGACTCTTGCTTATCCAGTGTCATTTCGACATGGCGCCATACTTCTGGCATCGCCGTCCGAGTACTCGGCGTCGGCGCCATCATTGTGATCATCGCCGTTGCCTCACGGCAAGTCTACTGCGAGTCGCCGCGGAAGCCGACTTCGCCCGCGCGGATGAAGAAGCTGCGGCAATGATGTTGATTCGCTTCGAGACGATGAATCGATGTGGCCATTGCCAGAAGGTGTGAAACGGCGAGGAATCGTAGTTTTTGAAATGGCTTTTTTTAGCGACACCCGAAGTTTCGGCATGATGGTTGCCTCGGCTGTACGGTACTTCGCCACCCGGTCGATGGCGGAAGAGGAGCGCACAGTTTGCATCGATTAACTCAGAAGGACAAAGCTGTCGCACCTTTCCGTCGACTGCAATCTGTCTCGATGCCCGACCGCATTGCATTCGCCTGCTCGCTACCAACTCAAGAGGCGTCATGGCAAACTCTGCGAACTTCGGGGTAGAATCTCGCGCAGGTTACCATCGAGCGCACTGACCGTTCGCGTTTCCCAAAGGTCTTCTTCACCAAAAGGCTGCAGGCCTATTTCCGGCCAAATGGCGAGGAATTCGACGGCGCAAGCCGCGCGATGGCCAGAGTTCGTTCCAGGCTGGGAATGCTGCTCATATACCATTCACCCTAGCTCGACCCGATGTGGGGATGGTCGCCCCACCGTCGCACATAAATGTCAGTTCAGTGCGCCCCCGCCTCTATGCAGCGCCGATTTGGTATAGATTTCTCCGAAATCCGGACGACAATATGATTGATACCAACGCCATTTCTCGTGAGCTGTTACTTGATGCCCTGGCGCGAGAGGCCATCAAGCCCGCATTTCAATGTCTGGTCGATTTTCGAGACTATGGAGTCAAGGGGTTCGAAGTGCTGGCGCGATGGATCGAGCCCGGTATCGGGGAAATTCCACCAGTACGCTTCATTCCGGCGATGGAGCAGCACGGCCTGATGGATGCGCTGCTCATACATATGTTGTCCAAGGCGTGCCAGATCGCCGTAACCTGGGAGGGGGACTTCGCTCTGGCCTTCAATCTATCGCCACTTCAGTTGCAAAATCCTGCCTTGTTTGGCTTGATCCGAGAAGCTGCCGGATCGGTGCAGTTTCCACTCGCTAGGTTGCAGATGGAAATCACGGAAAACGCGCTGGTGACGGATATGGGGGTCGCGACATCGCTGATCCGGCAACTTAAGTCTGCAGGCGTTCAGATCGTACTCGACGATTTCGGCACGGGCTTTTCCAACCTCGAACGGCTACATGCTTTTGCGTTCGATAAGCTCAAGATCGATGCAGGCTTCGTCCGCAAAATGGACAGCGACGGCGACAGTCGCAGGATCGTTTCGTCCATTGTCGGTCTTGGGCAAAGCCTGGGAGTCGATGTAGTAGCGGAAGGGGTGGAGACTCAGATGCAAGCCGACATCCTACGGGACCTTGGTTGTAGCTTCGGGCAGGGATGGCTATTCGGGCGGGCAGTACCGCCGCCAGACGCAGCGCTGCTTCTGCGGCGCCGATTCGGTCAACCGGCTTCTGGGGATAGGTTATCCACGGTGTCGCCTTTTCAGCGATTGCATCAGCTCGAGGCGTTGTATCGCAACGCTCCGGTAGCGCTTTGTTTCATCGATCGCGCCCAGCGCTGCGTTAGCGCCAACCATCGGTTCCAGCAGGTCGTGGGGCTCACTAGCAGTCGGCTGATGGGACGTCGCTTGTCCGACGTGGTCAGCGTTGCAAGTATGGGTGGACTTCTCGCGGCGGTGGAGCGGATTTCGCAGGGGGCGGCGCCTGCACAGGTACAGATTGAGGCACCCTGCGATGCTTGGTACTTGGCATCCGTGCAGCCGGTCACGGATGAGGTTGGCGAGTGGATTGGGACATCGATCATCATGCTTAACGTGACCGATCAGCGCCGCGCCGAGCGCGCGATCCGCGAAAGCGAGGAGCATTTTCGCCGGGCCAACGAACTGTGCCCGGATATTGCGTGGACAGCGCTGCCGGACGGCACTCTCAATTATATGGGTCCGACGTTCGGCGAGACCCGCAACATGTCGGTTGAAGACCGTATCGCTGCGTGGCTCGAAGGCATGCACCCGGAGGATCGCTTGCGGGTACGAAAGGAATGGCTGGCCTGGTTACCAAGCGGCCAGCCGTTCGAGACCAATTTCCGCACTAAATGGTCCGATGGCTCGTGGCACTGGGTCAACAGCCGGGCACAGCCGCACTACGGCCCCGACGGCAAGATCGATCGCTGGTACGGTCTGATGGTGGATATTACGGGGCGAAGAGCGCTAGAACGGCGAATCTTCGTCCTTGAACGCCTATTAGCGCGCAGCCGCCGTCGGCAAGCTTGAGCACCACAAAGCGAACACCTGCCATAGCAACCATGCGCGCTCTTCCTAGAGTCTGCAGCGAGTACTGGCTCGCTACACAAGCTTTATGTGACCTGAATCTGTGCGTGCCCCTTCTGCGGCCTAACCGTATTTAGGCCCGCTGCCTTGGCTTCATACAATTGCCTGGCGGCCCTCATGTACCAGTGGGTTGGCCAAGAGCCAAGTGAGATTTTTCTCGTTTCGTGAGCCGCCGCTTGGCTTCCAGCGTCGCGTCCAGCGCCCTTCTTGTTCCAAGCCCGTCAGGCTGTCCATGCCGACATGGCTCTGCAATTGCCCGCTCGATCTCTCGTCGTACGCGGAGTTGCTGGGTAAGTGCCACTGACATCAACACGCATAGCACACAGAGCACGGTCATGATGCTGTGTCGGTATTTCAGCTTCGCCAGCTATCACTAGTGTCCGGTTAAATTTCGAACAAATTCAATTGGTTAGCGGCGTCGGGAACTTCTGACAGTGAAGAGTCGGGCTGAAAGGCCTGTGAAATAGGGGTTTTCTCGAAAACCGAGACGGACAAAATCTGTAGCAAAGTGTAAAGCGAGGCATTGAGTTGAAGCTCCTTCTTGACGATGGCGATGAGCACGTAGATGGACACGGCGCACCAGATTTGCGTCTTCACCGCGTTCTCGCTCGTGCCGAGGAATTTCTTGATACGCAGATGCTGCTTGATCCATTTGAAAAACAA
>NZ_KB902952.1:0-4478 GCF_000379565.1 Cupriavidus sp. UYPR2.512
GATCCCCAGGTCATGCACTTGGTCAAGCAGGTTATCAAAGCAGCGGGCAAAGTTGGGGTGCCGCAAGGTGGCCCATTCAGCCCACTCGCCGCGAACATCTACTTGAATGAGATCGACTGGATGTTCGACGAGATTCGCCGTAAGACGGCACTGAATCGCCCCGGGTTTTGAGGAGGCTCCAACTCTTGCGAGAATGGAGCCATGAACAAGCAGATCAAGCATTCCCCCGAAGTCCAAGATCGGGCTGTTCATCGAGGCCCAGCTTTTGCGCGCACAGAGCACGAATGCCCGATAGGCAGCGGCAAGAACTAAGCCATCACAGACCATGATCGTGACAACAACGATTGCCGAGCACATGAACGACAACCAGATTGCCAGCGAGCCAAAAGGCGTTGTGCCAAGTCCTGCAGATGCCATCGCGGCATTTCGGCGCGGGCGCGTGCAGACGGCGGTCGAGTCGATAGCCGCAACGACGCAAGCCTTTGCCGCAGTTGTGGATGACTCGGTGTCCGGAGAGCGCGCGGCTTCCGCTTCCGTGAAGGCACTTGTTAAGGCCTTCGTGGCGAGCTTTCGCGCGCTGCAGGAGACACAGGATGCCGCCAAAGCGGCGAGTGTCATCAGCCACGACACATCCAGCGCGATCCACGGCGTTATGAAGGGCATTCGCGATGATTTCGAACAGGGGGTCGGACACCTCCGGACGGAAGTGGACCGTCTGGAGGCGCATTCACCTGGCGACTTCGACGAATTTTGTCGCACAGCACAGGAGAAGCTGAGCAAGCTCAATGTGTTCTGGAAAGACGCGGCCAAAAACGCGCCAGCTATGAGAATGTAAAGGAGCAGACGCTATGAGCAATCCAGGCTTCACAACGATGAGCCAGGCTCAATGCCTGGCCTGGTATGTCGAGACCGTCGGGTATGACCCCGTCATGGACGACCCTACATTAACGCTCGACCAGCTGCGCCTGATTCGCAAAGCCCAGATGAACGATGGCGGTAGGGCACTCTCTCCCGTCCAGCAATTCTACTCGCTCTTGCATAAGTAGCCCTCTATATTTCGGCGCTCTCGCCGGTCAGAGTACCCTTAACTTCAAGTTTCGCGTCACATCCATCCTTGCAAAATACAGAAGTGATTGGAGAAAAGCATGCAGCAAATCGCGGATTTAATTCGACATTCTATAAGTAACAATCACTTAAAGTCGTATGTATATAGTTATCCTTCGAAAAGATCGTATAAAGATCTAAATAATATCGGTATTACGGAAGTATGGCACACCGGTGATCGTGGGCCAGTTTCAATATATATCCATATACCATTTTGCAGATACCGGTGTACCTATTGTACGTTATTTCTAACGACCCAACATACAGAGGACATAATACAAAATTATGTTGATAAGATATGTGATCAAATCAAATTTTATGCGACGTACACCGGAAGGAAGGCTGTTGTATCTGTGTATTTTGGCGGCGGAACCCCGACTATTCTAAACGAAAAACAATTCGGGCAGATTTTTTCATCGATTCAACATGGATTCCCAAATATTGCGTCCTCTGCTGAGCTATGTGTCGAAGGTTCTCCCGACTCGATGTCCGAGGAACTTCTCGATTTCTTGAAAAGCCAAGGCGTAAACCGAATCAGTATGGGTATCCAAACCATGGATTCAGCTGAGCTGAAGGCCAGCGGTCGCCCATACCCGGTTTCGACAACAATCCCTGCGGTAGAAAATATCCGAAAGCGTTTCGAAAATTTCAATCTGGATCTCATCTACGGCCTTTCAGGTCAGACCTACGAAAGCTGGGAAAATTCGCTCCGCCACATCGTTTCATCAGGTCCATTGACTATCTCACTGTATCCCGCAGTTAGCCGACCTCTCACAGCGATTCATAAGCAGCAGCGATTGCATCGGGAGCGATACATCGACGACCAAAACAAGTATGCGATTTACGATAGCAATGTCGAGTTCATGCAAATGAATGGATACCGACAAGAGTCCTTCACTAGGTTCACCCGTCTGCCAGAGAATACCAGCGCGTACGCCCAAGAGACTTCCGACTTTCTCGGCGTTCCGATGATCGGAATTGGAGCGGGCGCAAGAAGCTACAACGGAAAATACCACTACAGCTTCGACTACGCGGTCGACCTCAAGGAGGTCAGCAAGGCCATTGAAGATTATTTGAACCTCGAAATCACCGAACATAGCATGGTGAGGTACGGGATTGTTCTTGATGCTTACGAAGAGCGCTTGAGATATTTCATCCTCAACCTTACGTTGAACCAACTTTCTGGGGCATACTATTCATCACAGTTTGGCCGGAATCTGTATTCCGATTTTTCGGACGTGATTGATGCACTCGAGGCTGAGGGGTGCATCGAGCCACTGTCCAATGACAAAATTCGATTGACAAAGAAGGGTTACAAATACAGTAATTTGGTCGCGCACCATCTTTTCTCGAACCATGTGAAAACCTTGGAAGAAAGGTATGTTCCACGATGAGCAACAGTGAGCGATTTTGGGAGAAAGGTTATTCGGACGCGAAAGTGTGGACGATGGGCGGACCGAGTGTTGAGGTATTTGAAATTGAACAGTTTCTACCACGAAACTCGACTGTTATAGACATCGGATGTGGTGAAGGCAGAAATGCGCTCTTTCTTGCGCTCAGGGGACACAAGGTGACCGCCTTGGAACTTTCCTCGAGCGCCGTAAAGAAACTTCGTTCGATTGCTGACCGTTATTCGTTGAACATCAATGTGATCGAGGGACGGATCGAGGATTTCGTACCGGATGAAAATTATAACCTAGCTTTGGCGCACTCGTCGCTACATTTCGTGACGAAAGACGTGTGGATTCCCTTGCTTCGGGAAATGAGGCAACGGACTAAGCCGGGCGGATTTCACAACTTCACATCGTTTATTGGAATTCCTCGCTATCCAGTTCCGCACGAGTGTCGACATGCCAATTCGTTTGACCGAGGCGATCTCGACTCGCAATATGCGGACTGGCAGATTCTTCGTTCCGATTTCTACGCGAAGTGGGATTCCCATCCGGGTATTCCGACGCATGTGCATGCCGTTGAGAAGTTTCTCTCGAGAAAAGCAAACTCGGTCGAGCAGTTCGGGTTGACGAAGATCGATCTTTCGAACAGCGACAGTCTTCCTTTAATCTTGTTCGACAGTATACCCCTTGGAGCCGACGCTACCGCAGTCAAGTCGATGGGTGTTCGTCCGAGACACGTCAATCGGATTGAAATGCCAGGGTGGAACATGACGTCTCCTACGGAGCTGACGGGCAACTATGTGGTTGAAGACTGGATTTTTGGGAAACACGGACTCCAATTCACACAGAGCATTTTGACGGGTAAATACGAGTATTTTACGTCACCAGTTTCGTTGCGGGGCTCTAGCAACTATCCTACGGAATAATCCAGCCATTCCTCCATTTTTTGACATTCCGTAAAACAAAGTATCTGCTAATTTGGCTCTGTCAAGTTGACGGGCGTAAATTGCCTTTGTCGAGGGGGCATAGTCATAGTTATTATGATCGATGTTTTTCTAGCGTCGCCGGTCACAATAATCGTGCCGTGACGATTGTCTGCGTATTCCACGCCAAGCCGACCACTGATTCCACTCGAATCCGACCGGCGATTCCACGGCAAAGCGGCCATGGATTCTACGGGAATCCGATCACCTTGCCGGGGGTAGAAAATCCCGCCGGATGGATAACCATGGCACTCTCGACGATTTCGTTTCGTCGAGAGATGCCAATTTCCGAACAAGAGGTTATTCATGCGCCAAATCAGAGAGGTATTGCGTCTGCACCTTGAGTGCGGGCGATCTAAGCGGGAAATTGCCAGTGCGCTGAGCATGTCGCCGACGACGGTTTGGGACTATTTGCGGCGTGCCGGGCCGGCGCAGTTGATCCAAACCACTTTGCATACCAAGCCGCCCAACGGCTCGACACACTGGAGCGTGTGTTCCGTCGCGGCCGAGACAGGCATCTCCAAGAGCAGCGTGCAGCGCTACTTCAGCTCTTCGGGCTGCAGCCTCATCTTACCGAGAGCTTCAAGCTGTCCACCGACCCTTTCTTTGTCGAGAAGCTGCGCGACGTGGTAGGTCTGTACCTGAGTCCGCCTGACAATGCGCTGGTTCTGTGCGTCGACGAGAAGAGCCAGTGCCAGGCACTGGAGCGCACGCAGCCGATGCTACCCCTGGGGAGATAAAGTCAAATCTGGTGTACGAAGGTTGATCGTGGCCGGTCGTCAGGCGACGAGTTTCTGCTGATCCGGCGGATTGTCTTGCGCCGGCGCACCGTCCTTGAAGGGGATGCCCTTCAGGAGCAGTTCGATATGTTCGGCACCGTTGATGCGGCGCCAGGTTTTCTCGGCTTCCTCGATCAGCTTGAAGGCCAAGCCAAGGAAGGTCGCTCGTGACACACAATTTCGCGTGCGCGTCGTGCGGTGACGCACAGTCGCGAAGG
>NZ_KB902953.1:0-99408 GCF_000379565.1 Cupriavidus sp. UYPR2.512
TACTGATCGTCGCCTTGGTAGGCTTTTACCCCACCAACTAGCTAATCAGACATCGGCCGCTCCTGTCGCGCGAGGCCGTTACCGGTCCCCCGCTTTCACCCTCAGGTCGTATGCGGTATTAGCTAATCTTTCGACTAGTTATCCCCCACGACAGGGCACGTTCCGATGTATTACTCACCCGTTCGCCACTCGCCACCAGGGTTGCCCCCGTGCTGCCGTTCGACTTGCATGTGTAAGGCATGCCGCCAGCGTTCAATCTGAGCCAGGATCAAACTCTTCAGTTCAATCTCTGTGTGGACCCTCGCGGGTCCTCGCTCTTTCGAGCGGTCGCTCACTCTCAGAAAACTGACTGACCAGATCCGAAGACCCAGTCACGTTTTGCTGTGCGAGCACTGTATAACTTGTAAAGCTAAAAGACCGAAGTCTTCCGCATCCGTTATCAAGCGCCCACACTTATCGGTTGTTTGATTGTTAAAGAACCTGCCCTTTCGTTACCGATCCGGGCCGCATCCGGCTTTGCCGTTTGCGTTGCTGCGTTTTGTTTGCAGCGGAGAAGCAAGACTATAAAGAAGTTTCTGCGATTAATCAACCATTTTCGAGAAATTCTTTATTCTGGAAGGCACACTCTTTCGAATCGAGTTAATCCTTGCAGGTCTTTTCCCACCCCCGTTGCGCGGTGCCTTGCGAACGAGGGGGCGAATATTAATGCCTGGCTGCCTGCCTTGCAAGCGTTTTTGAAAAGAACTTGAAAGAGCCTCTTTTGTCACTTGGCCACGCCAACCCACGACCTGCGGGATGGATGATGCGAAGGCATGGCGTTTCCTCCTTGCTCGGATGTATGGCGGCCCGCTCAGCACCAACTACTTCACCGGCCTGAATTGACCTGGCAAGGTGTCGTGGCAGCCGGAATAGTCCTTCGCGATGAAATCACTCCAGACTTCCCTCACGGCACCTAGACTAGTGCAGTCGTACCTTTCTCGATGCGATCGTGCGAAACCCGGGGCCAATCAATGGAGGGCTGAATCATGCACTCTGTCATCAGAACCTATTCCGGAAGCGGCGCCAAGGAACTGTTCGACCTGCTGGAAAAGCGCACCCCTGAAATCGAATCCCTGATGCGTTCGGTCCAGGGTTTTGTCTGCTACACGCTGGCGCGGACTGCCGATGGCGGCTTCTCTGTCACAACCTGCAATGACAAGGCGGGCGTGGACGAGAGCATCCAGAAGGCAAAGGACTGGATCGCTGCGAACGCTGCCGGCACCAGCGCAAGCGCGCCGACGATCTCGGAGGGGACCGTCATCCTGCACGCAAAATAGCCGCATGGCCTGGCATCGTTTCCGCGCATTGCCTCAGCCGCCGCTGCGCGAGTAACTTGCGTCAGTACCCTGGGGCCCTGCCGACGAGGGCGAACGCCTCATTGCGCTTGCCGGCGCTGCAACTCGGACAGGATCTGTTCAGCGAGGAAGTCACAAGGCGGCCGCTTCGACTTTGCGCTGCGCGCCAGCACCAGCTCCAGCCCGGCTAGCTCGGGCAGCCCCTGGGCCTGGGCAAGGATGGTGAAACGGGCCGGAACGGCACATCGCGCGAGCGGCGCCACCGCCAGTCCCGCTTCGACCATGCTGAGCAGGCCGAGCAGGCTGGGACTTTCATAGGACATGCGATAGGCGATCCTGGCCTGCTCCAGGCTGCGGATCGCAATGTCGCGGGCGACGCTGCCCGACTGGAACACGGCAATGGGCAGCGGCCGCTCGTTCCAGATTTCGTGCGCCGCCGGCGATGCGGCCCACACCATCGGTTCCAGCCGGATGAACTCCCCGGACAACCCCTTCACTCGCGTTGCACAGACCAGGTCGACCGATCCGTCCTTGACCATGGGCGCCAGTGCCACGCTCGGCAAGCCAATGACCTGGATCTCGACCTTGGGATAGGTCGCCGAGAATTTCTTCAGGATCGCGGGCAGCAGGGATGAGGCATAGTCGTCCGGCATGCCGAGTACCACGCGCCCGGTCACGTCGGGGCGGACCACGGCCGCCCAGGCCTCGTCGCGCAGGGCCAGCATGCGGCGCGCGAAGCCCAGCAGTACTTCGCCTTCCTGGGTCAGCACCACGTTTCTAGGCTTGCGCACAAACAGTGGCTTGCCCAAAGCCTGTTCGAGCGCCTTGATCTGCATGCTGACCGCCGACTGCGACCGGTGCACGAGTTCCGCGGCACGGGAAATATTGCCCGTATCGGCAACCGCCACCATCATGGCCAGCACATCGAGGTCAAGGGCTTTCATTGGTATCAGAAAAACTGAAGCAACAGATCAATATTACGCGTTTTTCTTAATCGTTGGCTCGGGCATACTGGCCAAAAACGTTGACGACCTATGCCACAGCCGATCATGGACCACCCCTTGCGCGACAGCCTTGCGCGCGAACTGCATGCCCGCCCCTTCCTGCGCATCGGCGGCTCCGCCTCGCTGACGCACTTCGCCATCTATGCCGACGGCGATACCGCCGTCCACCATACCTTGCTGGCCTCCTTGTGCCGGCTGACCGGGCTGGAAGACCCGGCCGACGGCGTAACCCACTATTCAGGACGATGGGGCGATGACAAGCAACTGAAGTGGGAGCGGCACACCGAGTTCTCCACCTTCACGTTCGTGGCGCGGCGTGGTGACGCGGACTACTTCTCCGACCTGGCCACCTCCCATATCCCAGCCGACTGGTTCGACAGCTTCGCCGGCAAATGCCTGGTGGCGCTGCGCATGGAACTGGTCTCGGGCGAGGCCGCGGCCCATGCCCGCGACAACGTGAGGCAATGGATCGACGGCCCCATCCTGGCGGGCAGCCACGTGCTGGGCGGCGGTGAGGTGTTCTGCGACTGGACCATCCCGCCCGACGGCTTTTCGCGCTTCCTGGTCATCGACAACGGCTTCCGTGAAGTGCAAGGCGGACGGCTGCTGCAGCGGTTGTATGAAATCGAGACCTACCGGATGATGGCGCTGCTGGCCTTGCCGGTGGCGCGTGACCTGGGCCGCAGCGTGGACAACCTGCAGCGCTCGCTCGCGCCGCTGATGCGCAGCATGGACACGAGCCAGGGCGGCCGCCACGATGCCGAGTTGCTGGAGCGGCTGACGCACCTGGCGGTCCGCATCGAAGCACTGGCGGAATCCGGCAACCGCTTCAGCGCGTCGCGCGCCTATGAGAAGCTGGTGCTGGCGCGCATCCAGGAATTGCGTGAAGAGCGCATCGAAGGCATACCGACCATCGCCGAATTCATGGAGCGCCGCTTCGCGCCTGCCATGGATACGTGCAGGTCGGTCTGGGCGCGGCACGAGCAGTTTGCCGGCCGCGTGGCGCGCGCGCTCGACCTGCTGCGCACGCGCGTCAACCTCGCGCAGGAGCAGGACACCACGCGCCTGCTCGAAGGCATGGACCAGACCGCGCGCAGCCAGCTGCGGCTTCAGCACGCGGTCGAAGGCCTGTCGGTCGCGGCCATTTCCTACTACGTACTGTCGCTGGCGGGTACGGGGCTCAAGGCGCTGCATGCGGTGCATCTCCCGCTGGACCCGGAACTGGTCAAGGGCGTGTTGATCCTGCCAGTGGTGCTGCTGGTGCTGCGTGCAACCCGGCGCAGCAAGCATGCCGGGCAAAAAGCGGCAACGCGGCAGCCGGCTGCGAATCAGGCTGCGTAGGGTCACGTCAGGGGCCGCTAGCCGGCTGCCCCGCCCCGCCCCGCAGCTGCCGCCGCCGCTCGCCGCAGGAGACGCATCGGGCCAAGGCCCTCAATGGTCCGCATCTGCGCCGCATCCCGGACAAAAAGCGAACCGGCGAACGCCAGCGCGTTGACCGATATGCCTTCCACGCACTCCCTGGATCTCGGCACCAGCAACAGCCCTGCGGGCATGACCAGCAGGTTGTACGGCGCCGACTGGCGCAGCCCGCCCTCGACCTCGACCGCCCGCACCCCAACCGCATCAAGCAGCGCGCGGTAGCGCTCGCACGCCGTGCGCGCCACCTCTTCGATGGGCCCCGCAAACAGATCCAGCGGCGCGAACGCATGCGCAAATGCCAGGCCGGGAACGGCGCCGATGGCGCCGGCGATCCGTGCCGACGCCAGCAAGGGGTCAATCGGCAGCGGCGGGCCAGTCTCGGCGAACGGCAACGGCACGATCTGCAGGTGTTTGTGGCCCTGGCTCGCCCCCGCGGCTGCCCCGCCATTGTAGAAACCCAGGCTCGGGAACTCCGCCATGCAGGCCAGCAGCGCTTCAAAGTCCGCCACGGTCAGCAAGGATTCCTGCGCTTCGAAGCGGCGGGTGACGATGAGCAGGTGATGCTCGATGACATTGAACTTGTTGAGCAAGGCAACATGGGTGTCGGAGATATCCGCAACGAACAGTTCCGGGTCACAGGGCAGGAATGGATTGCTCCCGGCACTGCTCGTCGTGCGTGCCTTGTCCTTGCGAGCCAGGCTCGATACCTTGCGGACCAGAAACGGCACGCCACCGTCCTCGATCACCGCCTCGGTGGTTTCGATCGGGCACAACGCCCCACTCTGCAAGGCGTGCGCCGTCCGCTGCAAGATCGCCGGCCACAGCGTGCCGGGCTGAAGGTGTCGATGGTGCATGGTTGGCTGTCACCAGGGTCAAGCCTGCTCGCGCAAGAGCATCGCCACGTTACGCTCCGCGAGCGCGGCGATGGTTCGCGAAGGGTTCAGGCCGAGCGGACGCGGGACGATCGCACCGTCCATGACATACAGTCCCTTGTAGCCAAACACCCGGCCCCATGCATCGACGACTCCGTCTGCCGCGCAGGTCCCCATGTTGCAGCCTCCCAGCGGGTGCGGTGTGATCAGGTTGTGCCACCGTCGCCAGGTGAGCGGTATCCACGGATCCCCGCCGGTCGCTGCCGAGAGCTGCGTATGCGCTGCAATCATGGCCTCGATGACGGCCACCGATGCCTGATAGGACCAGTCGAGCCGCAGCACCCGACGCCACGGCGCGTACCACGTGCGGCCCAGCCTCAGCTGGCCATCGCCAGGGTCCACGCCTTGCCCGAACCAGGGCATCATCCGCTCGACCGGATCGCCGTCATCAAACAGTCCTCCGATCTCCTTCCACACAGCGCGCAGCTTGCGGGAACGCGTTCTCTTCATATGGCGCCGGATGAAGTTGCCCGCGAGGTTCGGGATTCCGCCGTCCTCCACGAAGAGCGCCTGTCCGTTCGGGCCGCTGTGGTCCAGCAGGTCGATCGCGGCGGAGATGGTTACGCCATGAGAAGGAGAGATCGTCCTGTGGCCATAGTAGGCTGGCGTCACGAAGTCGCCATTGTGCGCCCACCCGTATCCCAACCGTGGCGAAAGCCTGGGAAGCGTGCGATGTTCGTCCCGGCAGCGCAGCAGAAGCTCGGTGCTGCCGATAGAGCCGGCGGCCAGTATCACCCTGGCGGCCGTGACTGTGCCAGGGCTCGTCGTTTCGTTTTCCGGGTCGATTTTCCTGAAGCATACCTGCCAGCCCTGCTGCAGCGGCTCGAGCCGGTCTACCAGGTGCAACGGAAGAATCTCGGCGCCATTGTCTTCAGCCACCGCCAGGTAATTCAGGTCCAGCGTATTCCTGGCCGATACCTGGCACCCCACGTCGCAGTTGCCGCAATGGACACAAGTGCCCTGCCATCTGCCGTGCTGGTTCAGAAATCTCTCTGAATGACGGTCATTGCGGGCGTCGTGCCGTGCGGGGTCCCAATGCTCGGAGAATGTCACCGCCAGCGGCAATTTGCGGAAGCG
Organism: Cupriavidus sp. UYPR2.512; assembly: GCF_000379565.1. Classification (NCBI taxonomy): domain Bacteria; kingdom Pseudomonadati; phylum Pseudomonadota; class Betaproteobacteria; order Burkholderiales; family Burkholderiaceae; genus Cupriavidus; species Cupriavidus sp. UYPR2.512. The sequence goes on from NZ_KB902953.1 coordinate 5,767, forward strand.
CCCGCCCCATCCGCAGGCTTGCGCCCCCTCGCGCAATAGCCGGGTCCGCTCGCTCAACTGATTATCCGGCACCTCGCTCACTGCGAGCATGCGCCCGACCTCTTCATAGTGCGCCTGCAGGTCGGCATAGGTAACCTCTTTCGGCCAGCCCTGCTCGAAGGCTTCCGGCTTCGCCTCCACGGAAACGTTGGCGTAAATCAGCGAGCCGCCACCGACTCCGGCCCCGGCGATGACCCATACATCAGAGAATGTCCGGATATCGGCCCAGCCATTGAAGCGATTGGCGCGCTCCTGGTTCCACAGCCAGGGGTCACTCTCGTCGCGCGGGTAAGTCGCGGGGCTCCAGCGCCGGCCGCGCTCCAGCACCAGCACTTTGCGGCCCGCCTTCGCGAGCCTGCAGGCCGAGACCGCACCACCAAAGCCGCTGCCGATGATGACGACGTCGTAGGCAAGCGCATTGCTCATCATGACGCTCCCTGTCGTTGGATGATGATTGCCTTCTCCTCAATCATCCGCACCGCCTCCGGCGGCGATACCTGACCGTCTGCCGGCACGAAGCGCGGGCCGCTCGCACCGGGCTGGGCGCGCACGCGCCAGGTGTTGCTGACCTTCGCCAGTTGCCTGACGCCCTCGCCCAGCTTCCAATGGCGGCAAACCTTGTCCAGCTTGAGCGGGTAGATCGTCAATTGCCCACCCTCGAACCGCATCCGCAGGAAGCACTTGTAATCGGCGATGCGCTGGGAAGAGAACACCTCCTCGGCGTGCAGACGCCACAGGGCGTTGCCCAACACCATCCAGACGCCACACAGCAGGCCGCCAAGGGCGCCGCCCAGCAGCATGGCCTCGACCACGAACAGCAAAACAGGGGGCGCATTGTCCGCGCCAAAGACCTGGAAGTTGACGCGCAGAATGAGCCATAGCAGCGCGACCGCCAGTGCCAGGTGCAGCAGCCCGTGCAGCGCGCCGACAACACACGCCAGCCGGACGCCGCGCCTGACATCCCTGGTCGACAGCGCAGCACAGCAAAAGACAATGGCCGCAGCGAACACCACCGACGCCGGACTGTGCGCCATGACCCGGAACAGTTGGTGAATCATCTCGCCGATATTCCCGAATGTCACGTCGAGGTCGGCCAGTCTGTCCACGAAGCTGCGTTGATCGCGCCCGGGAACAGATACCAGGCTCGCGCTTTGAATGATCCAATCGAACAGCAAGTACAGGATCGCCACCAGCGCACAGAATGAGAGGTTGCGCACAGGCAGTTGCCACGCGCGATTGCGCAATTGCCGCGAGGCCGCCATTTCCGGATACGCTGACTTCAGCTCGTAGCACTGTTTGGACGGGCCCACCACGATAGGCCTCGGCGGATCTGGCAGCAGGTGTGTGCCGTGAAGAAATGCACCACCGCCGCCGCAGGTGATGCGATGCGGTCCCGCCGTTCCCTCTCGCGGCACGTAGTGCGCGTAATGGTGCGAGTTGCCGGCGAGCACCACTGCGAGCCGATCGCCAAGCATCCCCTCGATCTCGCTCAGGCTTCGAAAGCGCGGCGTCTTGGTCTCGATCGAAGGCATGGCCCGCCGCTCGCCGCGGCGCACACGCTCCATCTCGTCAATCCAACTTGCCTCGGGCGCGCACAATACGACGCGGTCACCGGGCTGCAGCGCCATGCACATCTTCTGGAAGTACTCGCGCTGCGGCCGGTCGATTTCCGACTCCAGTTGCAGGTCCAGGCCCCAGATCCACCAGCCGCCGGGCAACTGCAAGGCATAGTAGCCGGTGCGCTGGCGTGTCTCCCAGCCGCCCACGGGCTTGCCGCTGCAGAACAAGCGGGCGAAGCCGCGCAAGCCATCGTACCAGTCATGATTGCCCGGCGTGGCGACCATCCACGGCGCATCCGCCAGCTTGATCGGCTGGTCGCTGTATACGGGGTGCACGGTCTCGACTGGCGCAGGAAACGCCGCCCGGAAAGGATCGACGAAGCGAGTCCGATAGCCATCATGAGCAGGTGTCGGATACACCTGGTCGCCGCCGAGCAACAGCACCTTTGCGCGCGGCAGCGTCATGCCTTGCTCGCGCAGCGTCACTGCGTGGCTGACGCACAACGCCATGGAGTAGGTCGAGTCCCAGCCGTCGCCCGTGTCGGCCATATAGTCGACCCAGACACCGCCGTGCTCGTCAGCGGGCACCGGGAGCGCAGGGTTCGGATTCAGTGTGGTGAGTGCCGCCTGCACCATGCGCTGGTCGGCAAAGGCGCCGATTGCCATCGCCACGGCAACGCGCATGGCGGTGAACGGCAGCTGTAGCGGGCTCAGCCAGTTCACCATGGTTCTTTGGGTGTAGAGTTCCACGCGCCCGGTCGCAGCAGACGCGGAAGGGATCGCCGCCGAGCCTATCGTATCGGTCGCAGCTTGCGAACCACCCGGATATAGCGACTCTGGTGCTGACCCGGAATGTTTCATTGCCTCACCCCCTCAACATCGCCGCCGCTTCCGCAATCGCCCGCCTGATCCGCGTATACGTGCCGCACCGGCAGATCACGCAGCTCATCTGGTCGGCGATCTCCGTCTCCTTCGGATTCCGTGTGCGCTTGAGCAGTGCGCTCGCTGCCATCAGTTGCGCGCTCTGGCAGTAGCCACACTGCACCACCTCGTGCTTCAGCCAGGCCGCCCGCAGCGCGCTCACCTCCGGGCCGTCGAGTCCTTCGATGGTGACGATCTTCTTCCCTTCCATCTCGCTCGCCTGGTGCTGGCACGACAGCACCATCTTGCCATTGACATGCACCGCGCAGGCGCCGCACACCCCCACGCCGCAGCCGAACTTGGTGCCCGTCAGCTTGAGCTCGCAGCGCAGCACCCACAACAAGGGCGTGCAGCCGTCAGAGCGGACTTCGACGCTGTTACCGTTGACACTGATCTGATTGTCTGGCATCGCAGGCTCCGGAAGGCGGCAGGGTCTTCAGCAGCGGCAGGTCGCGCAGGCGCTCGCCGGTCGCATGGAACAAGGCGTTCGCCACCGCCGGCGCGATCGGCGGCGTGGTGGACTCGCCCACGCCCTGTGGCGGGCGCATCGAGGGCATCACGTGTACCTGGATGTCCGGGCAGTCGCGCAGGCGCATGGCCGGAAAGGCGGTGTAGTAGTCCTCCTGCACCTTGCCTTCTTTCAGCGTGATCTTCTGCCACAGCGCCGCCGACAGCCCGAACACGATGCCGCCCTCGACCTGCTGCTCGATCAGGGTCGGGTTGACCGGGATGCCGCAATCGATGGCGCAGAAAACGCGATCCACGCGGACCTGCCCCGCGTTGTCCACCGACACCTCGGCGACCTGCGCCACCACGCTGCCGAACGACTCGTGCAGGGCCACGCCGCGCCCCACCTTCACCACGCCGGGCTTCTTGCGCAAGGGCTGGCCCCAGCCCGACATCTTCCTTGCCTGCTCCAGCACCGCACGCTGGCGATCATCCCTGAGCAGGCTCATGCGGTAGTCGAGCGGGTCCGCCCCGACCGCCGCCGCCAGCTCATCGACGAAGCTCTCCATGAAGAAGGCGTGGTGCGAGTGCCCCACCGAGCGCCAATAGCCCACGGGGATGGCGAGGTCCACGGTCTGGTGGCCGACCCACACGTCCGGCCAGTCATAAGCCTGGTCGAAGGCCCCTTCCACCGTGGACTTGTCCAGCCGCGACAGGAAGATGTCGGGCAGGCCAAAGTTGCGTTTCGCGACGCCCTCCAGCACTGACTGGCTGGCCGAAATATTGCGCACGGCGATGACCTTGCGGCTACCGTCGAGCCAGGCCTCGAAGCGCGACACACTGGCCGGGCGGTAGAAGTCATGCCGCATGTCCTCGGGGCGCGACCAGATCGTCTGCACCGGCACGCCCTTGCGCTTCGCGGCAATGGCGGCCGCCTGGCAGATGAAATCGACTTCGAGCCGGCGCCCGAAGGCACCGCCGATGGATTGCTGGCGCAGTTCGACCTTGTCCGTGTCCAGCCTGAGCGTCTTCGCCACGCAGTGACGAGCCAGCCCGGGCATCTGCGTGGCTGCCCACACGATGGCGCGGTCCTCCTGGACCAGTACCGTGCAGTTGACCGGCTCCAGCGCGGCGTGTGCGAGATAAGGCGCCGTGTACAAGACCTGGATGGCGGGCTTGCCCTGCTTCATGGGGCGCCCGGCACCATGCTCGTACCAGACGCGTGGGTTGGAGGCGTCAAGCGCCTTCACCAGCGTGTCGCGGATGCCGTCGCTCGACAGCTTCGCCGCCTGCCCCTCGTCCCACTTGCACTGGACCTTCTCCACCGCCTGCATCGCGATCCACGCATCGCTGGCGATCACCGCCACGCCGCCGCTGCCGCCCTGGAGCGCAGGCAGCGCGACCAGGTCGAGCACGCCGGGCAACTTCCTGACGTCGTCGGGCGGAGATCCCTGCAGCGTGCCGCCCAGCGTCGGACACATCTGCACGCTGGCGTAGACCATCGCGTCCGCCACCACGTCGATACCGAAACTGGCTGTGCCGTGGAGCTTGGCAGGGGCATCAAGGCGCGCGGCGCGGGTGCCGACGAGCGTGTAGCTGGCCGGATCCTTCAGCTCGGGCTTGCGTGGCAAAGGCTCGCGCGCGGCGGCCGCGGCCAGTTCGCCGAAGGTGGCACTGCGCCCCGACGGATGCACCACCTTGCCGGCCTGCGCGCGGCACGCTTCGGCCTTGACGTCCCACTGCTTCGCCGCTGCCGCGCACAGCATCATGCGCGCAGCGGCGCCGGCCTCGCGCATCGGATTCCACAGGTCCCTGATGCTGGTAGAGCCGCCGGTGAACATCAGGCCCGCCTCGCGCACGCCCTTGCGCGTGAACCATTCCGCGGCGCGCCTGGGCCACCCCTTGTCGTCCGGCCGGAACGGCAGGTTGGCGACCACGCCCTCGATGTTGTTGTACAGGTTGTCGACGGGCGACGGCTCGACGCGGATCTGCGACCAGTCGGCCTCCATCTCCTCGGCCAGCAGCATGGCCGCGCCGGTATGCACGCCCTGCCCCATCTCGGCCTTGCTCATGACCACCGTGACGGTGTTGTCGGACGCCACCTTGACCCAGCCGTTCAGCGCGAACTGCCCGTCGCGCGCTGCCAGCGGCCCGCCGCCCTCCAGGCGCTGGCGCGGCGGCAACCAGGCCCATCCGATCACCAGCGCACCGGCAGCGCCCGCACCGCCGAGCAGGAAGGCTCTGCGCGTCAACATGGCAAGACTGGCGGATCGATCATCATAGGAAGGCCCCGTGCCGCCGATGGCATGGCCTATATTAGGTCGGGAAGTGCCGCAGCGCGAATGCGAACACGTGGTTGGCGCTATCGCGCAACACTTGCCCCGCTTCCCCGGGCGCCATCGCGGGTCCGGCACCAGGATTGGCTGTGCAACGAATCAGGCCACCGACGTTCGTGTCGATGCTCGCGCGACGGCGCACGCTGGCAGCGCCGTCCGGCGCGTCAGGTTGGTGCGGCGCCTGCCGTAGACGTATCGGCGCGCTTGCCGGTCGGGCCGTGCCAGCCGCCGCCCAAGGCCTTGTACAGGTTGACTTCGCTGGTCAGCTGCTCGAGCCGCGCCTGGATCAGCAGTTGCTGCGCGTTGTAAAGCGAGCGCTGCGCGTCCAGCACGGCAAGGTAGCTGTCGACACCCGTGCGGTAGCGTCGGTCGGCCAGCCCATAGGCGTCCTGGGCGGCTTCCACGAAGCGGATCTGGGCCTGGAGCTGGCTGGTGTAGGTGCCGCGTGCCGCCAGCCCATCGGCGACCTCGCGGAAGGCGGTCTGCACCGTACGCTCGTACTGGGCGACGTTGACGTCCTTCTGGATGGTGGCGAAGTCCAGGCTGGCCCGCAGACTGCCGGCGGTAAACAGCGGCAGGTTGATCTGCGGCTGGAACAGCCACGTGCCGGAGCCTGCCGCGAACAGGCCCGAAAGCTGCCTGCTGGCGGTGCCCGCCGATGCGGTCAGGCTGATACTGGGGAAGAACGCCGCACGCGCGGCGCCGATGTCGGCGTTGGCGGAGCGCAGCCGGTGCTCGGCCGCGAGCACGTCCGGACGGTTCTGCAGCAGGTCTGAGGGCAATCCGGCCGGCACATCGGCAAACAGCTTCTGCTCCAGCGGCAGGCCTTCCGGCAGGTCCGCGGGCGGGGACGTGCCGAGCAGCAGCACCAGCGCATTCTGGTCCTGTGCTACCAGCCGGGTGTAACGCGCAAGGCTCGCGCGTGCGGTTTCCACGGCGGTCTGCGCCTGGCGCAGGTCCAGCCGGGAAGCGATCCCTTCCTCGTAGCTGCGCCGGGTCAGGCCATAGCTGCGCTCGTAATTGGCCAGCGTTTCACGGGTGAGCTGCAGCAGGGCTTCATCGGCGCGCTGGGTCAGGTAGGCGCTGGCAACGCTCGCCACCAGCGAGATCTGGGCGCTGCGGCGCGCCTCATCGCTGGCGAAATACTGCTCGAGCGCGGCTTCGCTAAGGCTGCGCAGGCGGCCGAACAGGTCGATCTCCCACGCCGTGGTGCCCACCGACACGCCGTACTGGCTGCCGATCGTCCGCTGCCCGGTGGAGGACAGGTCGGCGGGAATGCGCTGGCGCGTGCCCTGTGCGGCCACGCCGACGGCGGGAAACAGGTCGGCGCGCTGGATGCGGTATTGGGCACCGAACGCTTCCACGTTGAGCGCGGCCACGCGCAGGTCACGGTTGTTCTGCAGCGCCAGTTCGATGAGACGGCGCAGGCGCGGATCGGCGAAGAAATCGTGCCAGCCCAGCTCGACCGCGGGCACCTGGCCGGCATCGGCGGCGGCATCGGCAGGCAGGTAGGCCGGGCCCTGCGGGTAGGCTGCCTCCACCGGCGAGGCCGGCCGCTCATACCTGGGGATCAGGCTGCAGCCGGCCAGCATGGCCATGGCGGCAGCGCAGAGCAAGGTCTTCTTCATTCCAGCGCCTCTTCTTCCAGGGAGGCCACATGCGGCCCCGGCGGCTCCGGCCTGCGCTTGCGCCCGAACATGGAGGTGACGACGACGAAAAACAGCGGCACCCAGAAGATCGCCAGTACCGTGGCAGTGATCATGCCACCGATCACGCCGGTGCCGATGGCGTGCTGGCTGCCGGCACCGGCGCCGGTCGACACGGCCAGCGGAAACACGCCGAGCATGAACGCCAGCGAGGTCATCACGATGGGGCGCAGGCGCATGCGGCACGCCTCCACGGTGGCCTCGACCAGGCCCCTGCCCTGTTCGTACTGGCTCCTGGCGAATTCCACGATCAGGATGGCGTTCTTGGCGGACAGGCCGATGGTGGTCAACAGGCCCACCTGGAAGAACACGTCATTGGACAAGCCACGCCCCAGCGTGGCGAGCAGTGCGCCGATCACACCAAGTGGCACCACCAGCATCACCGAGAACGGGATCGACCAGCTCTCGTAGAGCGCTGCCAGGCACAGGAACACCACCAGCAGCGAAAGCGCATAGAGCGCCGGCGCCTGCGAGCCCGACAGCCGTTCCTCATAGGACAGGCCGGTCCAGGCATAGCCTACGCCCGGCGGCATCTGCTTCATGATCTCCTCGATCGCCGCCATGGCCTCGCCGGAGCTGCGCCCGGGCGCGGGCTCCCCCAGCAGTTCCACCGCCGCCACGCCGTTGTAGCGCTGCAGCTTGGGCGAGCCATAGGCCCACTTGCCGTCGGCAAAGGCGGAGAACGGCACCATCTCGCCCTTGTCGTTGCGCACGAACCACTTGTCGATATCGTCCGGGTTCATCCGGGAATCCGCGCGGCCCTGCACGTAGACGCGCTTGACCCGGCCGCGGTCGATGAAGTCGTTGACGTAGCTGGAACCCCAGGCGATCGACACCGTGCTGTTGATGTCAGCCAGCGAGACGCCAAGCGCGCGCGCCTTCTCATCGTCGATCACCAGCTGGTACTGCGGCTGGTCATTCAGGCCATTGGGGCGCACGCGCTGCAGCACCGGGCTTTGCGAGGCCAGCGCCAGGAACTTGTCACGCGCGTTCATCAGCGCCACGTGACCAATGCCGGCCTGGTCCTGCAGGTAGAGGTCAAAGCCGATGGCATTGCCCAGTTCCTGCACCGCGGGCGGGGCGAACGCGAATGACATCGAATCGCGGAAGCTCATGAACTTGCGCTGCGCGCGCGCGGCCAGGTCGAACACGCTGGTGCTGTCCCCGCTGCGCTGCTCCCATGGCTTGAGCAGGATGAAGGCCAGGCCCGAATTCTGGCCGCGGCCGGCAAAGTTGAAGCCGTTGACGGTGAACAGCGACTCCACCACGCCGCCCTCTTCCTTCAGCAGGTATTCGCGCATCTGGTCGAGTACCTTCTGCGTGCGCTCGGCCGTGGCGCCGGCCGGCGTCTGCACCTGTGCGTACAGCACGCCCTGGTCTTCTTCCGGCAGGAATGATGTGGGGATGCGCGTGAACAGGAAGCCCATCCCCACCAGGATGGCCACGTAGAGCAGCAGAAAAGGCAGCCGGCGCTTCAGGATGCCCGACACGCTGCGCTCGTAGCCCTGGGTGCTCGAGATGAACTTGCGGTTGAACCAGCCAAAGAAGCCGCCCTTGTTCTCGCCATGATCGCCCTTTTCGATGGGCTGGAGCATGGTGGCGCACAGGGCCGGCGTCAGTATCAGCGCGACCAGCACGGACAGCACCATGGACGAGACAATGGTGATGGAGAACTGCCGGTAGATCACGCCGGTCGAGCCACCGAAGAACGCCATCGGCAGGAACACCGCCGAGAGCACCATGGCAATACCCACCAGCGCGCCCTGAATCTGGCCCATGGAGCGCCTTGCGGCCTCCCTGGGCGGCAGGCCTTCCTCGGCCATCACGCGCTCGACGTTCTCCACCACGACGATGGCGTCATCCACCAGCAGCCCGATGGCCAGCACCATGCCGAACATGGTCAGCGTGTTGATGGTGTAGCCGAACGCCGCCAGCACGCCGAAGGTGCCCAGCAGCACCACCGGCACGGCGATGGTGGGGATCAGCGTGGCGCGGACGTTCTGCAGGAACAGGTACATCACCAGGAACACCAGCACGATGGCTTCCATCAGCGTCTTCACCACTTCGTGGATGGAGCCCGCGATCACCGGCGAGGTGTCATACGGGAAGACCACCTTCATCCCGGGCGGGAAGAAAGGCTCCAGCCCGTCCAGCGTCTTGCGGATGGCGCGCACGGTTTCCAGCGCGTTGGCCCCCGCGGCCAGCCGCACGGCAATGCCCGAGGCCGCCTGGCCGTTGTATTGCGCATTGATGTTGTAGTCCTGCCCGCCCAGGCCCACCTGGGCCACGTCCTTCAGGCGCACCTGGGAGCCGTCGGGGTTGACCTTGAGCAGGATGTTGCCGAACTGCTCGCTGGTCTGCAGCCGGGTCTTGCCGATCACGCTGGCATTGAGCTGCTGGCCGCGCACCGCCGGCAGGCCGCCAAGCTGGCCGGAGGCCACCTGGACGTTCTGCGCCCGGATGGCGCTGCTCACGTCCAGCGGCGTGAGCTGGTAGCTGTTGAGCCGGGCCGGATCGATCCATACCCGCATCGCATACTGGGCGCCGAACACTTGGAAGTCGCCCACGCCGTAGGTGCGCGAAAGCGGGTCCTGGAGATTCGAGACGATGTAGTTCGACAGGTCTTCCCGCGTGACCTTGGGGTCAGTGGAAATCAGGCCCACGATGACCAGGAAGTTGCGCACCGACTTGGTCACGCGGATGCCTTGCTGCTGCACTTCCTGCGGCAGCAGGGGCTGCGCCAGTGCCAGCTTGTTCTGCACCTGCACCTGGGCAATATCTGGATTGGTGCCCTGCTCGAAGGTCACCGTGATCGTCATGCTGCCATCGGCGTTGCTTTCCGAGGAGATATAGCGCAGGCGGTCCAGGCCGTTGAGCTGCTGCTCGATCACCTGTACCACGGTGTCTTGCACCGTCTCAGCGGAGGCGCCGGGGTAGTTGACCGAGATCGCGATGGTGGGCGGCGCGATGGCCGGATACTGGCTGATGGGCAGCGCGCGGATCGACAGCACGCCGGCCAGCATGATGACCAGGGCGATCACCCACGCGAAGATGGGCCGGTCGATAAAGAAATTGGACATGGCTACTCCCTCGCCCTGGCGGTGTGCTCAGGGCTTGGCCGCGGTCGTGGCGGACGGGGCGGACGCGGCGGCCGCCGGCGCGCCGGCGCCGGTCCCGGCCTGGGCTACGCGCACTTTCGCCCCGGGCCGCACGAACTGCAGGCCCTCCACGATGACGCGGTCGCCGGCCCCGAGCCCCTCGGAAACCAGCCACTTGTCGCCAACGGCGCGGTCGGTGCGGATCTGCCGCAGTTCCACCTCGTCCCTGGCATTGACCACCAGCGCCGTGGCCTGGCCCTTGAGGTCGCGCGTCACACCCTGCTGGGGCACGAGCAGGGCATCGGTCTTCACGCCTTCACGCAGGCGGGCATGGACGAACATGCCCGGCAATAGGTCATGGCGCGGGTTGGGAAACACCGCGCGCAGCGTCACCGAGCCGGTGCCCTGGTCCACGGCCACTTCGGAGAACTCAAGCCGGCCGGTTTCGGGATAGCGGGTACCGTCTTCCAACACCAGGCTGACCTGGGCCGCGTTGACGCCGGCACTTTGCAGTGCACCATTGGCCAGTTCGCGCCGCAGCCGCAGCAGGGACGACGAGGGCTGGGTCACGTCGACGTAGATCGGGTCAAGCTGCTGCACCACCGACAGCGCGGTAGCCTGGCCATTGGTGACCAGCGCACCTTCCGTCACATTCGAGCGCCCGATGCGCCCGGAAATCGGCGACAGCACCCTGGTATAGCGCAGGTTGATCTGGGCGCGGTCCACCGCCGCCTGCGCCTGCAGCCAGGCGGCCCTGGCCTCGTCATACTGCTGCTTGCTGACCGCCTCGTCACCGACCAGGCGCCCGTACCGCTCTGCCAGCAGGCGGGTGGATTCCAGCGTCGCCCTGGCGCTCTTGTAGGTGGTCTCGTAGGTGGATGGGTCGATCTGGTAGAGCTGCTGGCCCTGCGTGACGTCGCTGCCCTCCTTGAACAGGCGGCGCAGGATGATGCCGTCCACCTGCGGCCTGACTTCGGCAATGCGGAACGCCGTGGTGCGCCCGGGCAGTTCGGTATCCAGCGTCAGTTGCTCGGTCTTGAGCGTGACCACGCTCACTTGCGGTGGCGGCGGCGCTGCGGCCTCTTTCTTGTGACCGCATGCGGCAAGCATTGACATGGCGATGGCCAGCGTGACCGGAACCCAGGCGCTGCAGCCGCGTGATCGTTGCATTGCGATTTCCTGCGTAAGAATCAAGGCCGAGTCAAAATGTCACCGGCAAGCCGGTTGACCTGTGCCAGCGCGGAGCAGCAGGATGAAGCAAGGGCCATGCCCGCCGTCGCGCTAGCGCCAGTTGCGGAAGACGTAGCCGAGGAAGTCTATCCCGACTCGAAGAAATGGTTCGGCCGATTATCGGCTACCCATATTTCAAGAACTTACATCGCGATCCGACGTGAGCCGCGCAACCCGGGAAAGCGCAGGCACGAGGCGCTCCGCGATCACGGCACACCCAGCGCCCGGCTATTGCGGGAACAGCGACGTCTGCCCAGCCAGCAGCGTCTCGAAATCATCGTCCAGGAACGGCAGGATCGCATCGGCGATCGGCTGCAACTGCTTGTTGACGTAGTGGTCATAGTCGATCGGGGCCGACCGGGTCTCAAGCGGCTCCGGCCCTGAAACGGTCATCACATAGCTGATCCAGCCGCCGTGCTGATACTGGCGCGGACGCCCCTGGCGCTCGTTGTAGGCATCGGCGATACGGGCGGCGCGGACGTGCGGCGGCACGTTGCGCTGATAATCATCGAGCTTGCGGCGCAGCCGCTTGCGATAGACCAGTTGCTCGTCGAGCTCGCCGGCCAGGGTGCGGCGCACGATGTCCCGCACATAATCCGCGTACGGTTCGCGGTTGAAGATCTTTTCGTAAAGGGTCTGCTGGAAACACTGGGCGAGCGGTGACCAGTCCGTACGCACCGTCTCAAGCCCCTTGAACACCATCTCGACCGTCCCGCCAGGCCGTTCGACCTGGCCGGCATAGCGCTTCTTGCTGCCAAGGTCCGTGCCGCGGATGGTCGGCATCAAGAAGCGCCGGAAGTGCGTTTCGAACTGGAGTTCCAGCGCGCTTTCCAGTCCATAGGTCTGCCAGAGGTGGTCGCGCCACCAGTCGTTGACGCAGGCGACGAGGCTGCGGCCGATCTGGCTGGCATCGGCTTGCGTTCGCGCGCGGCGCAGCCAGACGAAGGTGGAATCCGTGTCGCCATAGATCACCTCATAGCCGCGGGCCTCGATCAGCGCGCGGGTCTGTCGCATGATTTCGTGCCCGCGCATGGTGATCGACGACGCCAGCCGCGCATCGAAGAACCGGCAACCGCTGGACCCGAGCACGCCGTAGAACGCGTTCATGATGATCTTGAGCGCCTGGGAGAGCGGCTGGTTCCGGTCACGCTTGGCGGCCTCGCGGCCTTGCCAGACCCTGGCGACGATCGCCGGCAGGCAGTGCTTGGTCCGGGAAAACCGCGCACCGCGGAAGCCGGGCACCGAATCGGCATCGTCCGGCTGCGCAAGGCCCTCGACCAGGCCGATCGGGTCGATCAGGAAGGTCCGGATGATCGACGGGTAGAGGCTCTTGTAGTCCAGCACGAGCACCGATTCGTAGAGCCCCGGCCGCGAGTCCATGACGAAGCCGCCAGGGCTGGCCTCGGGCGCCTTCTCGCCGAGGTTGGGCGCGACATACCCCTGGCGGTGCATCAGCGGCATGTAGAGATGCGTGAAGGCGGCGACCGAGCCGCCGCTGCGGTCGGCCGGCAGGCCCGTGACCGTGGCGCGCTCCAGCAGGAACGGCAACAGCTCCGTCTTTTCGAAGATCCGCGTCACCAGTTCGCAATCGCGCAGGTTATAGCGGGCCAGCGCCGGCTTGTCCTGCTCGAACATGCGATCGATGGCGTCCATGCGGTCGTACGGGTTGTCGACCGCCTTGCCCTCGCCGAGCAGGGTCTGCGCCACCGATTCCAGGCTGAACGAGGGGAAGCTCCACGTGGCGGAACGCAGCGCCTCGATGCCGTCGATGATCAACCGGCCTGGTGCGCTGGCGAAATAGTGCTGCTGGGCGTTGTGCTCGCGCCATTCCATCTCGGCTCCGCCGCGGCCGAGACGCAGCGGAATCTGGAACTTGCGCGCATGCTCGTGCAGCACGCGCAGGTCGAACTGAACCAGATTCCAGCCGAGGATCGCGTCGGGATCATGATCGGCCAGCCACCGGTTCAACTGCTCCAGCAACTCGGGCCGCGTGGCGCAGTATTCGAGCGAGAAATCGACGTCGGCGGGCATTTGCGGCGCCGCGCCCAGCATGTAGACCTGGCGCTGACCGCAGCCTTCCAGCGCAATCGAATAGAGTTCGCCGAACGCGTTGGTTTCGATATCGAGCGAGGCCAGGCGCAGCGTGGGCCGGTAGTCCACCGACGGCTTCATCTGGGCATTGCGCAGCACATCGCCGGGGCCCGGCCCACCTTCGAACCAGACCGGGGCGGTGATGAAACGCTCCATCAGGTAGCGTTCGGGCGGGCGGATATCGGCTTCGTAGACATCCACGCCGGCGTCGCGCAATGAGCGGCTGAGCTGGATCAGCTGCCGATGCTGGCGGCAGTACAGGCCGAGTACGGGCCGGCGCTGGAAATCCCGGAGCTTGAGCGGGCGCAGCTCGACATTGCGCTCGCGGCACAGCAGCGCCTCGGCACGCTCACGCTGGGACTCGGGGATAAACGCGACTGACGGCTGACAGGACAGGTGCAGGTGGCGCGGACCATTATCGGTCGCCAGCCAGAATTCGACTTCGGTGCCGGCCGGCGTATCGCGCCAATGTCGGGTCAGGATGAAACCCTGCTGAAGTGCCACGTTAAGAACATTGGGAAACGGCTACCGGCCGGGATTCTAGCGCAGACATGGGCCGGGTGCGTGAGCCGCGTAAGCCACCCCGAGGCATCTCCGGTTCACACAAAGCGGTCGTGCAGGATGGAGGCGGTCAATTCGCGCTTCTTCCAATACATATGGTGGATGCGCTCCTGCAATTTGCCCAGCACCATGACGTCGAGGTTGCCATAGGTCAGCAGCACGGCAGGCTGCGAGCCATCGCCTTCCTCGTGTTCGAGGCTGTCGAACGGGGGGAAGCCGTACTTTTCCAGGAAGGCCGCGATTTCCTCGTCCGAGGTGCCAGGTTCGATGTTGCCGAGCAGCAAACGACTCATGATTGTCTCTCCCAGTCGATGGAGAAGTGGCCCTGCCCCAGCCCCCATTGAGGTTGGCACTGAGACACGTTACATCAATTCTAGGATGGGCTGCTGCCCTGCCGTGCCGCCTCTATCGCGGCGATATCAATCTTTTTCATCGTCATCATGGCGTCGAATGCGCGCTTGGCCGCCGCGCGGTCGGGATCGGTTATCGCCGCGCTGAGCGCGCGCGGGGTAATCTGCCATGACAGTCCCCACCGGTCCTTGCACCAACCGCATTCGCTTTCCTGGCCGCCATTGCCGACGATCGCATTCCACAAGCGGTCGGTTTCGGCCTGGTCGTCCGTCGCAATCTGGAAAGAGAAAGCTTCGTTGTGCTTGAAATGCGGGCCGCCGTTCAGCCCGAGGCAGGGAATGCCGGCGACGGTGAACTCGACCGTCAGGACATCGCCCTGCTTGCCGTCGGGATAATCGCCCGGCGCACGGTGGACGGCACTGACAGCGCTGTCGGGAAATGTTTCGGCATAGAAGTTTGCGGCATCAAGGGCGTCGTGGTCGTACCACAAGCAGATCGTGTTCTTGCTATGCATAATGTGTCTCCTGGAAAGTCGAGCACCGGGATTCCATCACCATCAAGACAACGCCAATCGTCCACATCGCCTGACCTTGGTCTGTCGGATGCACCGGATGCCGTCGTCGGACTCCAATGTCTCACATTCCGGTGGCGGGCGCAGGCTGCGCAAAGGGTGAACTGAAGCCGCCTGCGGCCGCTGTCACATGGACTCGAACCGGACATGCTGCAGCGCGTCAGCCTCGACTTTTCCGTGGCGACGGACCTGGCCGACGGGCTTGTGGCCGAGGCAGGACTGTCGCGAGCGTCTCACTGGGCCTGCGCCGCACGCACGAACGCGTCGCGCGCAGTAATCCGCTTGATGTAGTCCTGGATGCGCGGGCTCTCGCTGATGCGGGGCGCGCCGAATCGCCCCGCCCATGCCAGCGAGGCACCAAGATAGACATCCGCCGCGCTGAAGGTCGCGCCGAGCACGAAGGGGCCGGGAGTCAGGGCTTGCTCGATGGCCTCGATCACATCGTCATAGTCGCCCCAGCCGACCGCCTGCTTCGGCAGCGGCGCCTCTTTGCGCATCATCCGGTCGGTCAGCGCGGGTTCGAAGCAACCGCCGCAGAAGAACAGCCACCGCAGCACCGTGGCGCGCGCGGACGAGCCTGCAGGCGGCATCAGCCCGGCCTGCGGAAAGGCATCCGCCAGCCAGGCGATAATCGCGCCGTTCTCGGTCAGGACCGTGCCGTCCTGCAAGACCAGCGTTGGAATCTTCCCCATCGGATTGATCGCCAGGAACTCCGGCGAGCGGCTCTCTCCCTTGGTGAAATCGATGTGCTGCAACTTGTAGTCAGCCCCGACCTCCTCCAGCATCCAGCGCGCCACCGAGGCGCGGCTTTGGGGGTTGTAGTAGAGCGTCATGGTCATACTGTCCTCCTGCCGCGTTCGGCCGTGTGGTTTCGACCGCAGCAGGATAGCATCCGCCGGCTGCCACAAACCGCTTCCGTTGTGGGAACCCTCACCCGGCCCGCGCAACCGCCCGCGCGAGCCGTGCGACGCCCTCGCCGATCTGCGTCAGGTTCGCGCTCGCGAACGACAGCCGGAGTGCGGCGCGCTGGCGCCGCTCCACATAGAATCCGGCACCCGGGACGAACAGCACCTTTTCCGCGATCGCGTGCGGCAGTAGTGCGGCGGCATCGTCGATGCCATCCAGCGCGGCCCAAAGGAACATCCCTCCCGCCGGCGATGCGAAGCGGATGCGCTCACCAAAGGCCTGGCGCAGCGCCGCCGCCAGCAGGTCGCGCTTGTCACGATAGGCCGCGACTTCCCGCGCGACCTGTGCCGGCAGCCGGCCCGCTTCCAGGTACTGCGCCGCGGCCAGCTGGATCCACGGCGGCGTGCAGAGGTCGGATACCTGCTTGGCAATCACGGCGCGGCGCACGATCTCGGGCGCGGCGACCATCCAGCCGATCCTCAGGCCGGGGGCCAGCGTCTTCGACAGGCTGGCCAGGTGAACGAGCCACGGCCGCGCCTCGGGTACCGACGCGCAAAGCGCCAGCAGCGAAGGCGGCGCTGCGCCATCGAAGCTCAGCGCCCCGTAGGGATCGTCCTCGACCAGCACCACGCGGTGCCGCGCTGCCAGCCTCAGCAGCTGCAGCCGGCGTGCGGGCGACAGCGTTGCACCAGTGGGATTGGCGAAGGTTGGCACCGTATAGATCAGCCGGGGGCGCAACGATGGCTCGGCCAGCATGGCTTCGAGTGCTGCCACGTCCATGCCGTCGTGATCAGACGGCACGCCGCGTATGTCGGCGCCGGCCAGCCGCAAGGCCTGCAGCGTCGCGGAATAGGTCGGCTCCTCGACCAATACCACGCTGCCGGGTTCGACCAGCGCACGCACGAGAAAATCGAAGCCCTGCTGCGAGCCGCTGGTCACGAGCAGCTCGTCCTGGGTCACCGGCGCGCCGCGCCCGGCCATCAACGACGCCAGGGCATGGCGCAGCGCCGGCGCGCCTTCGGTAGCGCCGTACTGCAGGCATTCGGCAGGCCGCTCGCGCAGCACGCTTGCCGACGCTGCGCCAATGCCGTCGACATCGAACAGCGTGGGGCACGGATAGCCGCCGGCGAACGAGATCATCGCGGGATCGGACAGGTACTTGAACAGTTCCCGGATCGGAGAGCCCGCCGGGTCGCGCAGCGCGGGAACGAAAGGATAGGCGGCGTCGGAAATCATGAGCGGATGCAGCGCGTGCTGGACATGGGAAAGGGCTGGCGTGCTTCAGTCCACCGAAGCACCGGACAGGCGAACGATCTCGCCCCACTTCTGGCGATCCTTCTTCAACACGTCGGCAAACGCCTCCGGTGAACTGGGCGCGGGCTCCGCGCCCAGTTCGCGCATTTTTGCCTGCACGCCTGGCTCGCTGAGCACGCGCGTCAGGTCCTGGCTGATTTTCTGCGCCACTGCGGCGGGCACCCCGCGCGGCGCCAGCAGGCCGAACCATGGGCTTGCATCAAAGCCGGGGACGGGGCCCGCGGCGGCGACCGTCGGCACATTCGGCAGCGCCGACGAGCGCGCCGGCGTGGTCACGGCCAGCGGCTTGAGCTTGCCCGAGCGGATAAACGGCAGCGACGCCGGCAGGTTGTCGAACATCACGTCAACGCTGCCGCCCATCAGGTCGGAGATGGCCGGGCTGCTGCCCTTGTAGGCGACGTGGCTCATCTCCGTGCCGGTCATGCGCTGGAACAGCTCGCCCGCGAGGTGCGTGGACGTGCCGTTTCCGGCCGACGCCATGTTGACGCGCTTCGGATTGGCTTTCAGGTAGGCGATGAACTCGGGCAGCGTCTGCACGCGGGCGCGTTCCGCAAACGCCGGCGAGAGCACCACCACGTTGGGTACGCGCGCCACCATCGCGACCGGCGCGAAGTCGGCGTCGGCATCATAGGGCAGCTTCTTGTACAAGGCCGGGTTGATGCCGAACTCGCCCACCGAGCCCATCAGCAAGGTGTAGCCGTCCGCCGTGGACTTGGCGGCCGTGCCGGTGCCGACGATGCCGCCCGCGCCGGGGCGGTTGTCGACCACCACCGATTGCTTCCATTGCGTGGCAAGTTGCTCACCGATCAGCCGGGCCACCATGTCAGTGGTGCCGCCCGGCGGGTATGGCACGATGATGCGCACCGGCTTGGCCGGGAACTCGAGTGCACCGGCGATGCCGGGCATGGTCGCGCCGAATGCAAGGGTGCCGGCGGCGAGCGCGCTGAACAAGCGTTTCATGCAGTCTCCTGTCTACCTGATGGTTGTCGTTATGAGGTTGTCGTTATGACGATGCCGGGAAGGGGCGGCAACGCAAGGATCGAATCATTTCTCATCAACTCCAAGCTTTCAAGCGAGATTTCCGTATAGGATGATGACCTAAAATCATCAACTCAGCCCTCCCCCCAATGCGGCAACGACTCCCCAGCCTGTCCAGCCTGCGCGCCTTCGAGGCGGCCGCGCTGCACCTGAACCTGCGCCGTGCGGCGGCGGACCTGTTTATCACTGAGAGCGCGGTGTCGCGCCAGATTGCGTCGCTGGAAGGGCTGCTGGGCGTGCAGCTGTTCCACCGCGCCAACCAGCGCATCACGCTGACGGCGGCCGGCTCGCTCTACAGCGGACAGGTGCGGGAGTTGCTGCGCAAGCTGCAGCGCGACACGCTCGACCTGATGGCGCACGAGGGCGCGGGCGGCACCGTCGAGCTGGCCTGCGTGCCCACGCTGGCGGTCGAGTGGCTGATACCGCGGCTGCCGGCCTTCTATGCACGCCATCCGGGGATCGTCGTCAATATCAGCGCGCAGTCAGACATCTTCCTGTTCGATGGCACGCCCTACGACGCGGCGATTCACTTTGGCGAGGCCGTCTATCCCGGCGCGCGTGCCGACCGGATGTTTGACGAAGAATCAGTGGCGGTCTGCCATCCGGACTATTTCGGCGGCAGAAAACGGATCACCCCGCATGACATCGCCCTGTCCCCGCTGCTGCACCTCGCCACGCGCATTCTCGGCTGGAAGCAATGGATGGAAGCGGCCGGCATCGACGACGTCAACGCCATGCGCGGTGCACGCTTCGACCACCATTCCATGGTCATCGCCGCCGCACGCACCGGGCTGGGCGTTGGTCTCGTGCCGCGCTTCCTCGTGGGGGAATACCTGGCAAACCGCCAACTGGTAATGCCCCTCGCCCATTCGCAGCGCTCCACGAGCGCATATCACCTGGTCTCGCCGGATACACGGCCGATGAGTGAGGCGATGCAGCGGCTACGCGAGTGGCTACTGGAAGCCGCGGGCGAGTTTGCGACAAGGCAGGCTGCGCCTGCGGACGATGCCGCCAAGCAGCAAGCCGGCGCACGCCGCGGATGACGTCCGACTCGGCCGGCCAGCACGGCGGGCCACGTCGACCGCGATCATGGATCCGGGCTAACCGAACTCACACCACCATTTCCAGATCCGGCGTGGGCCGGCGTTCCAGCAATGCCGCCAGCCTGCGCAGCGCAGCCGATAACTGCGCGCGGTCCTCCACGCCACCGAGCGAGATGCGGATGGCATTCGGCGCGTTGGGCCCCTCCCAGAAGGCGTCAGATGGCGTCACGCGCAGGTCCTCCGCCAGCGCGGCCCTGGTGAGCTGCTGCGCCGACCAGTGCTCCGGCAAGCGATGCCATGCGTGGATGGCGCTGGGTGGGAGCTGGCCGATCCCGCTCAGCCATCGGCTTGCCAGCGCGCATCTCGCCAACGCTTCGGTCCTGATGCCGTCGAGCAACTGCATGGCCGAGCCATCGTGGATCCATTGGGTCGCCAGGGCGGCGGTCATCGGTGCCGCCATCAGGGCGAAGGCCCGCAGCGATGCCAGCAGATCGTCGCCGCGCCTGCCCTCGGGCAGCATGACATACGCGGTACGCAGCCCCGGACTGAGCGTCTTGGACAGGGTCGAGACATAGTACGTGCGCTCGGGAGCGAAGCTGGACAGCGGCGGCGGCGCTGACGGCGTCAGCAGCCAGTAGGGATCATCCTCCAGCAAGGTGACATCACAGTGCGCCGCGGCCTTGGCAATGGCCTCCCTGCGTGAGGCCGGCATGGTGTGCGTAGTGGGATTCTGGGCGGTCGGATTGAGGTAGGCCAGCGTTGCACCGTCGGAGCGGGCCGCTTCGAGGGCGTCGGGGAGCATCCCGTCGGCATCGACCTGCGCGATGATCACACGCCGTCCGAGTTGTGCCGCGGCCGCGCGAATACCGGGGTAGGCCAGCGGCTCGCTCACGATCGCATCGCCCGGCCGGGTCCTGGCCAGGATCACGGCGGCCAGCGCAGCCTGGGCGCCCGGGCACACCACCAGCCGCCCAGTGGCGATGGGCCCGAATATCTGCGCGAGCCAGAGTGTTCCGGCCGATCGGTCGGCAGCACTGCCGCCGCCGAGCTGGTAGGTCATCAGCAGGTGCGGGTCGCTATGCAGCAACACCTGCGACAGGCCGCGCCGCAACAGGTCCTGGAAATCCAGCCGCGCCGGTGGCGGCGGCACGTTCATGCTCATGTCGATCACCCGCGCCAACTCCGCCCGCGGCGCGGCAATGAAGGTGCCGAGCGCCCCGCGGGCATCGATCAGGTGCCGCCGCTTGGCCTCGTTGTAGGCACGCGTGACCGTGGTCAGGTCCACGCGGAGGGTTTTGGCCAGACTGCGCTGCGGCGGCACGCGGTCGCCCGCTACCAGCCGGCCTTCGCCGATCGCGCGCTCGATAAAGTCCACGATCTGCAAGTAGCGCGCACCGCTACCTGTTGTGATCTCCAGATCCCATTTAGCACTTTCTTCGGCGCCGACATCGATTCCTTGCATGGATTTCATCGGGTAGATTTCTTCGATGTATGGGTTTTGTCTTGCATTAGCATGCCAGACATCACCGAGGGAATCCATACAAACCACTCCCGCGCGGAGCTGAGCCAGCACTTGAATCGGAGCGCGTGGCCGGAAACCTTCGGTGATCCGTAACCAAGGTGTCCGAAATGCTCAAACCTATTGCCGGGCCGGCAGACAAGAATCAACAAGGCCCGCTCCCCCGCCCATCCCCCGGCCCGAAGCGCCGCCTTCCCACACTGTTGCTGTGCGCCTGCCTGACCGCCCTGCTGAGTGGCTGCAACCTGGAACTGCTCAACCCCAAGGGCAGCATCGGGGAACAGGAAAAGTCACTGATCCTGATTTCCCTGTTCGTCATGCTGATGGTCGTCATCCCCGTGATCGTCCTGACGCTGTGGTTCGCGTGGCGCTACCGTGAAACCAATACGAGCGCCACCTATGCCCCCAAATGGGCGCACTCCACCAAGATCGAGGTCGTGGTCTGGGGCATACCCTGCGTGATCGTGGCCTGCCTGGCGGTGCTGATCTGGGACTCGACGCACAAACTCGATCCCTATCGGCCCCTGGAATCGCAGGTCAAGCCGATCCAGGTCGATGTGATCGCCCTGAACTGGAAATGGCTGTTCATTTATCCGGACTACGGCGTCGCGTCGCTGAACCAGCTTGCGATCCCGGTCGGCACGCCGGTCAATTTCCGGCTGACCGCGGAATCGATGATGAACTCGTTCTTCATCCCGCAGCTCGGCAGCATGGTCTACGCCATGGCGGGGATGCAGACGCGCCTGCACCTGATCGCCGACACCCCCGGCATCTATCTCGGCCAGTCCGCCGCCTACAGCGGCCCGGGCTTCTCGGACATGCATTTCAAGACCCTGGCCACCTCGCGCGAGGAGTTCGATGCCTGGATCCAGGTTGCCCGCGCTTCGTCCCAGGCGCTCGACCTGAACACCTACCGCACGCTTGAACTGCCCAGCAGCAAGGACCCCGTGACGCTGTATGCCACCGTCGCGCCGAAGCTGTTCGACCAGGTCGTCGACAAATACATGCTGGCAAACGGCCAGATCTGCCGCGCGGACACCCCCGAATCTCTGCAGGCCTTCCAGCGCGTCCCGTCGGCGCCCGCTGGCCGCATGGAGCAATAAGAATGCTTGGAAAACTCAACCTGGACGCCATCCCCCTCCATGAGCCGATCATCATGGGGACGCTGGCCGCCGTGATCGTGCTGGGCATGGCACTGATGGGCGCCATCACGTACTACGGCAAGTGGAAGACCCTGTGGAGCGAATGGATCTGCTCGGTCGACCACAAGAAGGTCGGCGTGATGTACATCATCCTGGCGCTGGTGATGCTGCTGCGCGGCTTTGCCGACGCCATCATGATGCGCGCCCAGCAGGCGATCGCCTATGGCGATGCCGCGGGCTACCTGCCGCCGCACCACTACGACCAGATCTTCACGGCGCACGGCGTGATCATGATCTTCTTTGTCGCGACGCCGCTGGTGCTCGGCCTGATGAACGTGATCGTGCCGCTGCAGATCGGCGCGCGCGACGTCGCCTTTCCGTTCGTCAATTCGCTGAGCTTCTGGATGTCGGCAATGGGCGCGGTGCTGGTGATGATGTCGATGTTCGTCGGCGACTTCGCGGCCACCGGCTGGGTCGCCTACCCGCCGTTGTCCGAGCTCGGCTACAGCCCCACGCCCGGCGTTGACTACTACATCTGGTCGCTGCAGATATCCGGGCTTGGCACCACGCTGACGGGCATCAACTTCATCGTCACCATCCTGCGCATGCGCGCGCCGGGCCTGAACCTGATGAAGATGCCGGTCTTCACCTGGACCGCCCTGATCACCAACATCCTGATCGTGGCGATCTTCCCGGTACTGACCGCCACGCTCGCCCTGCTCACCGCCGACCGCTACCTCGGCATGCATTTCTTCACCAATGAACTCGGCGGCAACGCCATGATGTACGTGAACCTGATCTGGATCTGGGGCCACCCGGAGGTCTACGTGCTGATCCTGCCGGCGTTCGGCGCCTTCTCCGAGATCATCGCCACGTTCTCGCGCAAGCCGCTGTTCGGCTACAAGTCGATGGTGTACGCCACCTCGTCGATCGGCGTGCTGTCGTTCTTCGTCTGGCTGCACCACTTCTTCACCATGGGCTCTGGGGCGAACGTCAATGCCTTTTTCGGCATCATGACCTCGATCATCTCGATCCCCACCGGCGTGAAGCTGTTCAACTGGCTGTTCACCATGTATCGGGGCCGGATCCGCTTCCATACCGCGACCATGTGGACTATCGGCTTTATGGTGACGTTCGCGGTCGGCGGCATGACCGGCGTGCTGCTCGCCATTCCCGGGGCCGACTTCGTGCTGCACAACAGCCTGTTCCTGGTCGCGCACTTCCACAACGTGATCATCGGCGGCGTGCTCTTCGGCTGCCTGGCCGCGAT
This sequence comes from Cupriavidus sp. UYPR2.512, assembly GCF_000379565.1. Lineage (NCBI taxonomy): Bacteria > Pseudomonadati > Pseudomonadota > Betaproteobacteria > Burkholderiales > Burkholderiaceae > Cupriavidus > Cupriavidus sp. UYPR2.512. The sequence goes on from NZ_KB902953.1 coordinate 28,909, forward strand.
CAGCTTCTGGTTCCCGAAGGTGTTCGGCTTCAGCCTGAACGAGTTCTGGGGCAAGGTCTCGTTCTGGTGCTGGCTGACCGGCTTCTTCCTGGCCTTCATGCCGCTCTACGTGCTGGGCTTCAAGGGCATGACCCGCCGGATGAACCACTATGCCAATGTCGACTGGCATCCCTACCTGGTGGTGGCGCTGGTGGGTGCCTTCGTCATCGGCGCCGGCATCCTGGCGATGATGGTGCAGTTCGCGGTCAGTATCCGCGACCGCAAGCAGAACCAGGACCTGACCGGCGACCCGTGGGATGGCCGCAGCCTGGAGTGGTCGACGGCCTCGCCGGCGCCGTTCTACAACTTCGCCCACGTGCCCCATATCACCTCGCTGGAGCAGCACTGGGACGACAAGGAAGCCGGGCGCGCATGGCGCCAGCCCGCCCGCTACGAAGACATCCACATGCCCCGCAACACCTCGGCTGGCTTCATCGTGTCGGCGTTCGGGCTGCTGTGCTGCTTCGCACTGGTCTGGCACATGTGGCTGGTTGCCGTCGCCGGCCTGGTCGGCGCCATCGCGACCTTCGTCGTGCGCAGCTATGACCGCGATGTCGACTATTACGTGCCGGCCGCCGAAGTCGAGCGGATCGAACGCGCGCGCTTTGCACAACTGCAGGAAGCTGCCTGACCATGACTCCGACTCTCTCCCCTACCCTGCACCATCCCGGGCACGAGGCGGCCCATGACGCCGCGCACCACCATCACGAAGCCGGCGCGCACACCCCGCTGGGGTTCTGGCTTTACCTGATGAGCGACTGCCTGATCTTCGCGGTGTTGTTCGCCACCTTCGGCGTGCTGTCCGGAAACACAGCCGGCGGCCCCGGCGGGCGGCAACTGTTCGAGCTGCCGTTCGTGTTCGCCGAAACCATGGTGCTGCTGCTGAGCAGCTATACCTTCGGCCTGGCCATGCTCAGGCAGGGCGCCGACGACGCGCCGCGGATGATCCGCTGGCTGGCGCTAACCTTCGCGCTCGGCGCCCTGTTCATCGCCATGGAGGTCTACGAGTTCGCGCACCTGCTGCACCAGGGCGCGGGTCCCGGTGTCAGCGCCTACCTGTCGGCCTTCTTCACGCTGGTCGGCACACACGGGCTGCATGTCACGTCAGGCCTGCTGTGGCTTGCGGTGATGATCCACCAGATCAGGCATTTCGGGCTGGACGATATCGTGCGCCGCCGGCTGGCCTGCCTGAGCCTGTTCTGGCACTTCCTGGACCTGGTCTGGATCTGCGTCTTTACCTTCGTCTACCTGCGGGAGTTCGCATGAAATCGTCCCATCTTCATTCGGTGCATGCGGACCAGACCGCCGCGCACGGCAGCGTGCGCGGCTACACCATCGGACTGCTGCTGTCGGTCGCGCTGACGATGGCGTCGTTTGCGGCAGTGATGCCCGGATCCCTGCCAACGCAGGCCGCGATTGCGCTGGTGGTCGGCCTTTGCGTCGCGCAACTGCTGGTGCAGCTGGTGTACTTCCTGCACCTGGGCACCGGTCCCGGCCAGCGCGGCAACACCGCCATCTTTGCCTGTACCGGCTTCCTGATCGCCATCGTCGTGGCCGGCTCGTTGTGGGTGATGCACAACGCCGACATCAACATGATGCCGACCGACATGTCCGTCGAACGGGCACGGGCAAAAGACTAGCGCTCGCGCGCAAGGAGACTTTCCACCATGTATGTCTATGACGCCATTGACCAGAAGCTCGTCGACGAACGCGTCGTGCAGTTCGCCGACCAGACCCGCCGCTTCCTGAACGGCCAGCTCAGCGAGGATGAGTTCCGCGTGCTGCGGCTGCAGAACGGCCTCTATATCCAGCGCCATGCGCCCATGCTGCGCGTGGCGATTCCCTACGGCATGCTGGCGTCGCGGCAGTTGCGCAAGCTCGCGGGAATCGCGCGCCGCTGGGATCGCGGCTACGGGCACTTCAGCACGCGCCAGAACCTGCAGTTCAACTGGCCGCGGCTCGAGGATGCTCCCGCCATTCTCGCCGAACTGGCCACGGTGCAGATGCACGCGATCCAGACCAGCGGCAACTGCATCCGCAATACCACCACCGACCACTTTGCCGGCATCGCGCCCGACGAACTGGTGAACCCGCTGGTGTGGTGCGAGATCGTCCGGCAATGGTCGATGCTGCATCCCGAGTTCGCCTTCCTGCCGCGCAAGTTCAAGATTGCCATCAGTGGCGCGCAGACGGACCGGGCCGCGGTCGGGGTCCATGACATCGGGCTGCAGGCCGTTGCACAGGACGGCCAGGCCGGCTTCAAGGTCTGGGTCGGTGGCGGCATGGGCCGCACGCCGATGGTGGGCAAGCTGATCAACCCCTTCGTCCCCTGGCAGGACCTGCTGACCTACCTGCAGGCCACGCTGCGCGTCTACAACCTGCACGGCCGCCGCGACAACAAGTACAAGGCGCGCATCAAGATCCTGGTGAAAGACCTGACCCCGGAAGTGTTCCGTGAGCAGGTGGCAGAGCAATGGCAACGCATCCGAGGCGGCCCGGACACCGTATCCGAGGACTTTGTCGCGTCCATCGCCGGGCGCTTCACGATCCCGCCGTATGACCCCGCTGCCGCGGACGAGCCGGAGGTGTCAGCCGAACTGGCGAAGACCGACCGCGCCTTCCGCCTGTGGCTGAAGAGCAATGTGCATCGGCACCGGGTGCCTGGCTACGCTGCCGTCACGGCATCGCTGAAAGCCACGGGACCGGCGCCCGGCGACATCACTGCCGACCAGATGGAAATCATGGCCGACCTGGCCGAGCGCCACGGCTTCGGCGAGCTGCGCGTGTCGCATGAGCAGAACCTGATCCTTGCCGACGTCCGCCGCAGCGGCCTGCACGCCTTGTGGCAGGAGCTGGACGCCGCCGGGCTGGCCACGCCGAACGTGGGCCTGATCACCAACATCATCGCCTGCCCCGGGGGCGACTTCTGCTCGCTGGCCAATGCCGTCTCGATCCCTCTGGCGCAGGCCATCCAGGAGCGCTTCGACGACCTCGACCACGCGCACGACATCGGCGAACTGGACCTGAACATCTCCGGCTGCATCAACTCCTGCGGCCACCACCATGTCGGCCACATCGGCATCCTCGGCGTCGACAAGGCCGGCGAAGCCTGGTACCAGATCACCATCGGTGGCCGGCAGAACGGCGGCGACAGCCCGGGCCGCCTGGATGGCGTGGCGGCCGGGGGCGCTGCCATCGGCCGCATCATCGGGCCGTCATTTGCCCAGGAGCAGGTTCCGGATGTGGTCGAACGACTGATCGAGACCTACTTGCTGCATCGGGACAGCGACGCCGAACGCTTTGTCGACGTGGTCGGCCGAATCGGCATCGAACCATTCCAGCGCGCTGTGTACCCGGATCCTGTCACCGGTGCGCGGCGAGCTCGCCAGGAGACGGCGCATGCCTGACCAAGACCATTCCGCCGGACCTGACCGGCGCAACGTCATCCGCGACGGACAACTGATCGCGGACAACTGGCTCACTCACACCGGCGATGCGCAAGACGCCGGCAAGGCCTGCCCGCCTGACGAGCCCGGCTACCTGGTAACCCTGGAGAACTGGACCGCCCACCGCACGCGGTATCGGCTGCGCCGGTATCCGCTCGCGGTCTACCTGTCGCCGGATGCGGAGCCTCAGACCCTGCTCGAACCTGGGGCCACGGTCATGGATCCGACCGGCATCGCGATGATTGCCATCGATTTCCCGGTCTACACGGATGGCCGTGGCTATTCGATCGCACAGCTGCTCCGGCACCAGCTAGGCTGGACCGGAGAGCTGCGCGCCGTGGGTGACGTGATGATCGACACCGTGCACTACCTGGCGCGTTGCGGTTTCAACAGCTTTGCGCTCAAGCCCGGGCACGACCCGGCAGCGGCATTGCGCGCCCTGTCCACGTTCTCATCGTCGTACCAGCGCAGCTATGGCCCCGCAAGCCGATAGCAAGAGCTGCCTGGCGCCGATGCGAAAGATGCCCGTCCAGCCCTGCGCAAAGCCTGATAGCTTGTGGTCCGCTATCGCCGAACTCTCGGGCGGGCAGCTGCATACGATTATCGATATCGCGCACAGCTCACCGAAGGCGACGACAGATATGGCTTCGTTCAGGGCTCGCATTCTCGGTGTCTTCGCAGACGTCGCCGGTTTTGAAATCACCCCGCCTTCAGAATCCATTCTGCAAGAGCTCTGGGAACGGTATCGCTCCACCCTCTCCTCGTTCCAGCACCGCTGATCATTCGAAGTATCTGGATACAGCCGAACCGGCCTGGAGCGACACCGCGTGCTCAAAAGTTGGCTTCAATGGCCATCCTGGCGCCCTCCGGCACCTCGTTCGGAATGACCCGGTGCGCAAGAATCGCGTAGCTCCGGGCAGCCGCTACCGCCGTGGGATTCACCAGCCGCTTCGGGCCGCCCAGCCAGGCAAAATGATCTCTCCCGTCGTCGCTACGGAACCAGGCAAAGTCGCCGATGGCGTCAAGGCCGCGCTTCACCATCTTCAGCAGCGCCAGCGCTTCCTCGGAAACCCCCAGGTGCCGCCCTGTGTCATGAATGACCGTGGCCAGATTGCGGAGCTTGTTGGTCGAGGTGGCCTCGCCGTTCGCCTGGTCAGGTAACAACTCGACGACCAGAATCCCCCTGTGCGCGGTGATGCGTGCATGCTGCATAGATCCTCCCGACTGATGGATGTCGCCTTGCGACCTTACGCATTGACCAAGCAAGTTCCTGGCCAGGCCATGCCGGAAGTGCAGCGTACAGCCCGCTTATGACATTTCGCCCGGCATTGGCTGCGGGAGCGGCAGTTGAGCGCGGGCGCCGCTGTGGCGCCAATGCTCCGGTGTTGGTACCGGCCCGGCACTTCCCGCGGACGGTTGGACCGCAGGCGACTCGCGAGCCCCAATCGCATGCACAACCCGCCACTCCCAGGGCAAGGCGCTGCCCTATCCTTGCTATTGGGACGCTCAGCGCGGCAATCCTGCCGTCGGGCATGGGCATAGGCTGTTAGTCAGTCCAGGCGGGTGGGTGGCATGCGCGCGTTGGTCTTCTGCTCTGTGCAGTTGCTGTTGGCGGTGACGTGGACCCTCTATGTGGCCTTCCTGCCGCAGCTGGCCGCGCAGGCCGGCATCGCGCGCGCGCACGTCGCCTTGATCCTGCTGATGGACCAGGTGATCTTTGTCGTCATGGACTTCACGGTGGGCGTCGCGGCCGACCGTGTCGCCAATGCGATGCGCAGGCTGGGGGGCTGGATGCTGGGGCTGTCGGCCATCTCCGCACTGGCGTTCCTGTTGTTGCCCCGGGTAACGTCACCGGCGCTGCTGCTGGGCCTGACCGCGCTCTGGGCGGCCACCTCTTCGGCGTTGCGCGCGCCGCCCATGGTGATCATTGCCCGGCGACTGCCTGCGACCGCGTCGTCGTTCCTGGTGGGATGCTCGCTGCTCGGCATCGGCCTTGCCGGGGCCGTGGCGCCGCTGCTGACCGCCCGGCTGCGCGATGCCTCGCCCATGCTGCCGTTCCTGGCCGCCAGCGCGGGGCTGGTGGTCGCCGTGGCCGCGCTGCGATGGATGGAATCCGGCCCGGCGGCGCGCCACGATGCCCAAGCCGTGCCCGCGCCGGCAGCCGGCGTTGCGCTCAAGCGCGTCTGGCTGCTCTTTGCCGCGGTCTGGGTGCTTGCGCTCGGCTTCCAGATCCACACCACGGTCAACTCCGCGCCGGCCTACCTGCGCTTCGTCACGGCTGTCGAGCTGGAGCGCGTGACGCCGGTGTTCTGGATCGGCTTCGCGGTGGGCGCGCTGCTGCCCGCGACGCCGTTGCTGCGGCGCTATCCGCCCTATACGCTGCTGTTGACCGCTGCGGCCCTTGGCGCGCTGTCGTTGTTCGGCTTCACCGTTGCGGGCTCGCTCCAGGCCATCCTCGCCGTGCAATGTCTTGCCGGCGGCCTGTGGGGAATCATGTTCGCCACGACGGCCAATGCCGCGCTCGACGCCGGTCATGTCGGCCGCGAAGGGATGTACACCGGGCTCGTATTTGCCGCTTTGGCTGTTGCCGCGTTCATGCGCATTGCCCTGGTGTCATCGGGCGCCGGCAAGACCGCCGTGCTGGCAAGCCTGCTGCCATGGCTCCCTGCCGTCGCCTGGAGTGCCGGTGCCTTGCTGCTGGCGGCTTTCCTGTCAGCCAACCTGACCTACCTGATGGCGCGCAGACAGGTGCTGCGCCAGCAGGTCGATTCCAGTTAGAGGGGCGTTCCCTTTCCTGGTCCGCTGACTGCATACCTGGAGAATTTGAATGAAGACCGCTAACGCAATTTCCGCTCCGGTGGCCGGGGCCTTGATATGTCTGTGCATTGGCAATGCACACGCCGTGGGCATGCAGGTGTCGTCCACTTCGTACGCCGAGGGAGCCACGATCGCTTCGCAGTATGCGCATGATGGTATTGGCGGCGACCAGAAGCCCTGCGGCGGCAAGGGCGTGTCGCCGCAGGTCTCGTGGTCGAAGCTTCCCGCGGGCGCGAAGTCCGTCGCCATCCTGATGTATGACATGGACGGCGTCGCCGGTCTCGGGGTCTCGCATTGGGTCGCCTACAACATTGCCGCGCATCGCGGCCAGCTGAAGGAAGGCGAAGGCAAGGCGGACGGGCCTGGCATCACGGTCGGCAAGAACGTGCGCGGCGAGGCGGCGTACCGCGGTCCCTGCGCGCCAACCGGCGAGACGCCCCACCATTACGTCATCACGGTCATCGCGACGGATCTGGCGCCGAACCTGCCTGCGGGCATGACGCGCGACGAACTGATGGCAGCGCTCAAGGGGCATGCCCTGGAGGCACAGAGCCTGGTCGGACGGTTTGGACGTTGAAGGCCCGTTGATGCCCGGCCGGCCTCTACCTCTGATCACAACAACTGGAGCGCGATTGTCCGTGGGCGCGCGCCTGCCAGTGCCTAGTCCGAAAACAACCCGATGAACTGGTCGCGCAGCCACTGATTCGCCGGATCGCGATGACATCGGGTTCCGGCGTGAACCCTTAAGCACTCCGAATCCTAATCATTGGAGCTGCCAAGGCAGGCGTTATGTCTATTTTTTTCCACATAACGACTCCTATCGAAGGCATTACATAACTGCCTCTTGACGTCGCAGTCTTGCTGACACATCATTCTTTTATGCCTGCCATATCAGGCACTACAATCAATATTATGACATTATGCCTGCCATTCGAAGCACATCGACAGGTGATGAGATCGCAGCGGAAATCGGTGTCCGTCTGCGTACAAAGCGCATGGAACGCAACATAACGATTGACGCACTCGCTAAACGCGCGGGCGTCGGGCGCTCTGCCGTCGGCGACCTGGAAGCCGGCCGCGACATCCGGATGTCCACCCTGATCAAGGTGATGCGCGCCCTGGGCGTGCTCAGCAACCTTGAAGCCGCTTTCCCCGATACGCTTCCCGGCGGCGAAGCGCTGAACGTGCGCGGCGAGGTGCGCCAGCGCGCCTACGCAAAGAAGGGGTAACGCTTGGCCACCAGCACGAACAAGAACCGCACCCGTCGCACGGCCGCCCGCTCAGGCCCCAGCGCCCTGGCAACGGCGAAGGTCATGATGCATGGCGAGAGGATTGGCGAAGTGTCCGAGTTCGACAACGGGCGGATCGGCTTCCAGTACGCGCCGGAGTACCTGGCGCGCGGCGGCCCCAGCATCTCCCCCGAATTCCTCCCGACCGAGAGCGGGACGTTCGAGTTTCCGGAACTGCTCCGGGTCGACGCCTTCCTTGGCTTGCCAGGCGCCCTTTCCGATGCCCTGCCCGACACCTTTGGCAACCTGATCATCCGAAAGTACTTCGAGGACCGCGGTGAGCCGGCGAAGGCCATGAGCCCGATCCAGCGTCTGCTATACATCGGCGATCGAGCGATGGGCGCGCTGCAATTCCTGCCTCGCATTGACCGGGCCGCGACCGCCGGCGAGGCCGAAGCCCTTGAGGTGAGCGCGCTGGTCGAGTCCGCCCGCAAGCTGATTGCCGGCGAGCAGGATGGCGCGATCCAGGAACTGATGCGCATCGGCGCGAGCGCCGGCGGCGCCCGGGCGAAGGCGCTGATCCTGTGGAATCGCGCTCAAAAGCAGATACGGTCGGCCTTCGTCAAACCGGCAGCTGGCGAGGAACACTGGCTCATCAAGTTTGGCGGCGTCGAGTCGGCCAACCCGAAGGACCACCACGCACAGCCTTTCAACCGAATCGAGTACACCTACGCGTTGCTCACGCAGAAGCTTGGCATCGAGATGGCGCCGGTGGATTTCATTGAGGAGCCAAACGGACGGTTCCACTTCCTCACCAAGCGGTTCGATCGCCCGGACAGCGGTGGCCGCGTGCACATGCATAGCCTGGCCGGCATCGCGCATGTCGACTACAACATCCCTGGCGCCTATTCGTATGAGCAGTACTTCCGCTGGATTCGCCGGCTCGAAATGCCGCACACCGCCCTGGAGGAAGCCTATCGCCGCATGATCTTCCGCATTGTCCTGCGCGATCAGGACGATCACGTGAAGAACTGGGCGTTCATGATGGACAAGTCAGGAACCTGGAGTCTTTCGCCAGCGTACGACATGACATTCTCCGCTGGCAATGGCTACACGGCGCGTCATCAGATGACGGTTGGCGGCAAGGCCGACGACTTCACGACCGACGACCTGGTGAGCTTCGGCAAGAAGTTCGACATCGCCCATCCCAAGCAGGTGATCGAGCGCACCGTCGAGGTGGCCAGCGGATGGGCGGACCTGGCTCGTGCGTGGCGCGTGCCGGACAACGAGGTCGACGCGCGCGCGGCGCGACTTCGCCTCTACCTCTGATCAAATACCTGAACAACAACTGGAGCGCGATTGTCCGTGGGCGCGCGCCTGCCAGTGCCTAGTCCGAAAACAACCCGATGAACTGGTCGCGCAGCCACTGATTCGCCGGATCGCGATGATACCGGGCATGCCAGAACTGGTTGATCTGGATTTCCGGCAACGCGAACGGATGCTTGACGTACCTGAGCCCGAAGTACTTGACGCATCGCTCGGCAAACGTCCGGGTCACCGTGGCAACCAGATCGGTGGTGGCAATGATGTCGGCCAGCGCAACGAAATGGGGCACACGCAGTCGAATCTTCCGCTGCACGCCAGCCTGGGCAAGGATCTCGTCGACCCGGGCATGCCCGGTCCCCGCCGCCGTGACCACGATGTGCTCCGCCGCTTCGAAGTCCCTCATGCTGACTGTCTTCTTGTCCATGGCATGACCGGGCCGGAACAGGCAGACGTATCGCTGGCGAAACAGCCGCCGCTGAAAGAACGTGGTACCGAGCTCAGGAAGATGGCCCACCGCGAGGTCGATCTTTCCCTGGCTCATCTCCGCCGCCAGGTCCACCGCCGTATTGCGCACGGTCGCTACCGTGACGCCCGGGGCGCGATCGCCAAGCGCGCCCATTAATGGCGGGATGAAGTGCACCTCGCCGATATCCGTCATGGCGATCCGGAATGCGCGCACGCTGCGCAGCGGATCGAACGACACCTTGTGGCTGAGCGCCGCCTGCAGCGACTCCAGCGCATAGGCAACCGGTTCCGCCAGTTCCTCTGCAAGGGGTGTCGGCAGCATGCCCTTGCTGCTTCGCACAAACAGCGGGTCACCGAACAAGGTGCGCAGGCGGGCCAGCGCATTGCTGACCGCGGGCTGGCTGAGATTCAGGGTCTTCGCAGCGCCGGAAACGGTGCCCTGCCGCAGCAGGTTATCGAACACGACCAGCAGGTTCAGATCGACGTCCTTGAGCTCCATGGTGCCGCCTCTTATTGATTTGGTGAATATTAACTATAGCCAGGATTCTATTGGTTAATTTTGCTCGGTGCACCATGATCCTTCCCATACGAAGGGACATCGCTGGAGACAAGCATGGCAATCGCCTCCCCGCAAGCCGGCCCGGTCTGGGCCGACGACAGCATCAGCCGCATCCCGTTCCGCGTGTACACGGATGCGCAGCTATACCAGCGTGAACTCGAACGCTGCTTCTACCGCGGTCATTGGAACTACGTCGGACTCGAGGCGGAGATCCCGAATCCCGGCGACTTCAAGCGCACCACGCTTGGCGAGCGTTCCGTGATCCTGGTGCGCGACCAGGACGGCGAGATCAACGTCGTGGAAAACGTGTGCGCCCATCGCGGCATGAAGTTCTGCCGGGAGCGCAGCGGCAACCGCAAGGATTTCCATTGCCCCTACCACCAGTGGAACTATGACCTGAAGGGCAACCTGCAAGGCGTGCCCCTGCGTCGCGGGGTCAAGCAGGACGGCAAGGTCAACGGCGGCATGCCGGCCGACTTCAGGCCGCAGGAGCACGGGCTCACGCAGCTGAAGGTCGCGGCGCGTGGCGGTGTCGTGTTTGCCTCGTTCGACCATGAGGTGCCCTCACTCGAGGAATACCTCGGGCCGGACATCCTCGGCTACTTCGACCGGCTGTTCAATGGCCGCAAGCTGAAGCTCCTCGGCTACAACAAGCAGCGCATTCCGGGCAACTGGAAGCTCATGCAGGAGAACATCAAGGACCCCTACCACCCCGGCCTGCTGCATACCTGGTTTGTCACGTTCGGCCTCTGGCGCGCCGACAACAAGGCACGCCTGGTGATGGACCCCCAATTCCGGCATGCCGCGATGGTGTCGACCCGCGGCCAGGGCGGCAAGAGCGACGTGACCTCCGGTGTGTCCAGCTTCAAGGACCAGATGGCGCTGCACGACGACCGCATCCTCGACATCGTCCACGAACCGTGGTGGGGAGAGCCTACCGCCGTGATGATGACGGTGTTCCCGAGCGTGATCTTCCAGCAGCAGGTCAACTCGGTGTCCACGCGCCATATCCAGCCCCATGGCCCGGATTCCTTCGATTTCGTCTGGACCCACTTCGGCTTCGAGGACGACACCGGGGACATGACGCGGCGCCGCCTGCGCCAGGCCAATCTTTTCGGCCCCGCCGGCTTTGTGTCGGCCGACGACGGCGAAGCCATCGAATGCTCGCAGGAAGGCTTCTCCCAGAAGCCGTGGCATCGCGTGATCGCCGAACTGGGCGGCAAGACCGCGGAGAACACGGACCACATGGTGACCGAGACCCTGATCCGCGGCATGTACGCCTATTGGCGCAAGGTGATGGAGGTCTGACGTCATGAACTTCGCTGACTACTACGACCTGCTCTCCCTGCACGCCGACTACACGTCCGCCGTGGACAACGGCGAATGGGACCGCTGGCCGGAATTCTTCACCGACGATTGCCTCTACCGGGTCCAGCCCCGCGAAAACCACGAGCGTGGCTTGCCGCTGGCAACGCTTTCGCTCGAAAGCAAGGGCATGCTCAAGGACCGCATCTACGGTATTCGCGAGACCCTGTTCCACGATCCCTACTACCAGCGCCACATCGTCGGCGCGCCGCTGATCAGAGAGGCCAACGCCGACAGGATCGTGGCCGAGACCAATTACGCCGTGCTGCGCACCAAGCCCGACCAGATGACCGATGTCTACAACGTTGGCCGTTACCTCGACACCATCGTCCGTACGCCGGCGGGCTGGCGCTTCGCGTCGCGCATCTGCGTATTCGATAGCGAAATGATTCCCAACTCGCTGATCTACCCCATCTAGTCTCTATCAGGAGTCATTCATGACCGAAACCTGGATCGAGGCAGCGCTGCTGTCCGACGTCCCGCAGGACGATGTCATCGCCGTGGCCGTGCAAGGCCAGGAGATCGCCTTGTACGGCGTGGACGGTGACGTCTACGCGACCGACAACATCTGCACGCATGGCCATGCGCGCCTGTGCGAAGGCTTCCTGGAGGGACACGAGATCGAATGCCCGCTCCACCAGGGCAGGTTCGATATCCGCAACGGCGCTGCGATGTGCGCCCCGCTGACAGAGAGCATCCGTACCTATCCGGTGCGGATCGAAGGCGACAAGGTGTACCTCGACCTCGGCTGAGAGGTCGCGTCACCAACCAGAGGAGACAGGCATGAATTCCGAGCGCTCAGACACTGCGACTGCCATATCGCAAACAATATCGCCAACTGCCACCATCGTCATCGTCGGCGCCGGGCAGGCTGGCGGCTGGGCCGCCCAGACGCTGCGCAACGAGGGCTTCACCGGTCGGCTCGTGCTGATCGGCGACGAGACCCATCCACCGCATGAGCGCCCGCCCTTGTCCAAGGCCGTGCTGGCCGGCGAGGCCGCGCCCGCCGGCACATGGCTGCTCAAGCCCGAGGCGTTCGCAGCGCTCGGGCTGGAGTGGTGGCTGGACACGCGCGTCACCCGCATAGACCGGGCCGCGAAGCGCCTGGAGATAGCCGATGGCGAGACGTTGTCTTACGACAAGCTGATCCTGTGCACCGGCGGCAGGGCCCGCGCACTCAACCTCCCGGGCGCTGGCACGGGCGCCGTGCATACATTGCGCACGATTGGAGATGCCCTGGCCCTGGCGCCGCAGTTGCGACCCGAGCGCAGCATCGTGGTGATCGGCGGTGGCTGGATCGGCCTCGAAGTTGCCGCCACGGCGCGCCGGAAAGGTGCCGAAGTCACCGTGCTCGAAGCCCAGAGCCGGCTATGCGAGCGCACCGTGCCGCCGGAACTCTCCGAGCACCTGCTCGGGCTGCATGCCTCGCATGGCACCCGTGTCATGCTCGGCGCCAACGTCACCGGCATCGCCCCCGGCACCGGCGGCCGGTCCGTCGTGACGCTGGCCGATGGCAGCACGCTGGCTTGCCACGCCATCGTTGCGGGTGTCGGTCTCGTGCCGAACGACGAGCTTGCCCGGGAAGCCGGGCTGGAGTGCGACGGCGGCGTGGTCGTCGACGCAAGTTGCCGCACGTCCGACCCCGACATCTTCGCCGCGGGCGACGTCGCGGTCACGCCCAACCCGTGGGCCGGCCGGCGCCTGCGGCTGGAATCCTGGCAGAACGCCCAGGAACAGGGCATTGCCGCCGCGCGCGCGGCGCTCGGTCTCGCCGTCGACTATCAACCGCTGCCGTGGTTCTGGTCGGACCAGTATGGCATGAACCTGCAGATCCATGGCATCCCCCTTCCCTCGCACCGCGTGGTGGCACGCGACACCCCCGGCGCGGACAGCTTCATGCTGTTCTACCTGGACGGCGATGTGGTCAAGGCCGCGCTCGGGTCCAACGCGGCGCGCGACCTGCGCTTCGCGCGCCGCCACATCGAGCAGTGCAAGCCGGTCGATGCCAGCCGCCTTGCCGACCTGAACGTGCCGATGTCAAAGCAGTAAGCCCAGCCATAAGAACAGACCGACCGGAGACAAGCCCCCATGCAGCAAATCGACATCCACAAGCTGGCCGACGCCGCCCGCTTCAACCGCTTCCATGCGCTCGTGCTGTTCTGGTGCGCACTCATCATCATCTTCGACGGCTATGACCTCGCGGTCGTGGGTATTGCGCTGCCTTCGATCATGAAGGACCTCGGCGTCGCCCCGACCCAGGCGGGGCTCATGGTCAGTTCCGCGCTGTTCGGCATGGTGTTTGGCGCGATCTTCCTCGGGACCATGGCGGACCGGATCGGCCGCCGCTGGACGATCGCAATATGCGTCACCCTGTTCAGCGTCTTCACCGCCGCGGCCGGCCTGGTCAAGGACCCGCTGCTGTTCAGCATGGCCCGCTTCCTGGCCGGGCTCGGCATCGGCGGCGTCATGCCGAATGTGGTCGCGCAAATGACCGAGTACGCGCCGAAGAAGATCCGGGCGACCCTGGTCACCGTGATGTTCAGCGGCTATGCCGTGGGCGGGATCCTGGCGGCGCTCCTCGGCAAGAGCCTGATAGAGGCCTACGGCTGGCAGTCGGTCTTCCTGGCGGCCGGCCTGCCCGTGCTCCTTATCCCTGTCATGCTCAGGTCGCTGCCCGAATCGATGCCGTTCCTGCTGGCCAGGGGCGACGACGAAGCGTTGCGGCGCATCGTCTCCAGGCTTGCACCGGACCAGCGGTGGTCGGCCACCGACCGCCTCGCCGTGCCGGCGCAGGACAAGGCAGCCAGCGCGCCGATCCGGCACCTGTTCCATGAGGGCCGCGGCTTCAGCACCATCATGTTCTGGATCGCGTTCTTCATGTGCCTCTTCATGGTGTACGCGCTGAGTTCATGGCTGACCAGGCTGATGGCGGGCGCCGGCTACAGCCTGGGTTCAGCGCTGACGTTCGTGCTGGTCCTCAACCTCGGCGCGATGATCGGTGCAGTGGGTGGCGGCTGGCTTGCCGACCGATACCACATCAAGTACGTGCTCGCCGCCATGTACGCGCTGGCCGCGGTCTCGATCACGCTGCTCGGAATCAGGATGCCGACCGGGCTGCTATTCGTCGTGGTGGGCCTGGCCGGCGCGTCGACGATCGGCACGCAGATCGTGGCCAATGCCTACACCGGGCAGTTCTACCCGACCGCCATCCGTTCCACCGGACTTGGATGGGCCCTGGGCATCGGCCGCAGCGGAGCGATCCTCGCGCCAATCGTCATCGGGGTACTCGTCGCCATGGAACTCCCGCTGCAGCAGAACTTCATCGCAATCGCCATTCCGGCCGTGATTGGCATGGGCGCGGTCCTGCTGATCGATCACAGGCGCTCAGCATCCGCCCGCTACGACGAAATGAGCGCCGGGATGCCTGCGTCACCGGTCGGGCTGTCCATCGCCGACCGGAACTGATTCCCCAAGCCGGCGCGGCCCGGCGGGCTGACGCTGCTGGGGGACAGACACGGGCACGGCTAGAATGTACCCATGGGAACCACGTCGGAATCACTTTCAGGTCCCGACCCTGGTTCAGTCAGAATCGAAGAGGTTGTCACCATGAAGGCAAGAGCCTCGATCATTGCGGTCGTATTGGTGGTCCTGGCCACCCCGATGGCGCACGCGAGCGTGGCCGAGGACGCGCGCGGGTTCAAGAACGGCGTCAAGTCGGCTGGCAAGCAGGCCGGGCATGCGGTGCGCGACGGCGCGCATGCCATTGGCCGCGGCGCGAAGGCGGCCGGCCATGCGATTGCCGATACCACCAAACAGGGCTATCACGCGACCAAGAAGGCCGTGAGAGGTCACGAGTAAGAACTCGTTCTACAGAGCCCGATCCTGCTGCGGTCGCTTACTCCCTTACCCCATTACGCCGACTGGCCTGGCAGCCGCGGCACGAAGCAGCTGCGCTCGATCTCGCCACCCCGGGCCACCAGGGTGGTCGCCTCGGGAATCTCCTCCCATACCCCCTGCACCTCGATCAGCGGCTCGGACAGCACCAGGAAGGCATTGTCGCCAGCGGCGATGATGCGCGGATCGTCCGGGTAAAGCGCGCGCAATTGCCGGAACGAGGTGCTGTGGAACAGCGAGCGCGAGTCCGCCTCGCTCGAATAGCGCACCGCCACGATCTGCTGGCCGTCGGTCACGCAAACGGTCATGTTGAGCGGAAACTGCACGTCGTAGCGGTGGCCAACGTCCTCGATCAGGCCGGCCATCTGCTCCAGCGCGCCGCCCGGGTCGCGCTCCAGGCCGAAACTCAGGGCCAGGAAGAACATCACCTCGGAATCGGTCGATCCCTCGATCCAGCGGAACAGGTGCGGCGCCACGGCCATCATCAGGTCGCGCCGCACCAGGGGGTATTCGCGGATCAGGCCGTTGTGAACGAACAGCCAGCGGCCGAAGCGGAACGGATGGCAGTTGGTCTCCTGCGTGGGGGTGCCGGTGGCTGCACGCACGTGGGCAACAAAAAGTGGCGCTCTCACCGCCCGCGCCGTCTCGCGCAGGTTAGTATCGCTCCAGGCCGGGTGCAGGCAGCGGTAGCGGAACGGCACCTCAGAGTGACGTCCATACCACCCGACGCCGAACCCATCCCCATTGGTCGTGGTATGACCCAGCCGCGAATTCAGGCTCTGGTCGATCAGCGAGTGTTCCGGCTGGAACAGCACCGTTTCCAGCGGAACGGATTTGCCCGAGTAAGCCAGCCAGCGGCACATGATGCTCCTCCTTGACCGGTGCGGCCCGGTGGCTTCCGGCCCACACTTCCAGTTGTAGGACGGCAACGCGCGAACGCAAAGCACGCGCAGGCTGTGATGGACCAGCTACCCTTAACCTTGCGCCGGGCCCACCTGGATACGGCGGGTTGGCGCCAGAACGCAGCAATGGCTGTAGAATACGCGTCCCCGATTCCAATGGTCACGGCGTCCGATATCGGCCCTCGCCGCACCGGTACCCTCACGAGCCTTGACAGCAGGCCCGATACCGCACGCAGAGCGTGCGCGCTGCTGTCGAAACGCGATTCACGAAGGAAACAGTAGTAAATGACAAGCGGCGTACAACGAACGGCAGCTAAGACACGAGAAGCAGGCATGGTCAAGGACCTTGGCCAGACCAGCGCAGGGTCAACGGCGCAGCCTGATCCATCGACGGAAGCCGCCGCGCGTAGCCAGCAATTGCGCGCCCTGATCCAGCTTGGCAGGCAGCGCGGCTACCTGACCCACGCGGATATCAGCGACCATCTGCCGGAGAACTTCACGGACACGGCGGCGATGGAGAGCATCGTCAGCACATTCGCCGAGATGGGCGTGAAGATCTATGAGCAGACGCCGGATGCCGAGACGCTGCTCCTGAGCGACGGCCCGGCGGTGGCCTCGGACGACCAGGCCGATGAGGAGGCCGAGGTAGCGCTTGCGACCGTGGACTCCGAGTTCGGCCGGACCACCGACCCTGTGCGCATGTACATGCGCGAAATGAGTTCGGCAACGCTGCTCACGCGCAAGCAGGAAGTCGAGATCGCCAAGCGCATCGAGGACGGCCTGAACAATATGGTGCATGCCATCTCGGCCTGCCCGTTCACCATCGCCGCGATTCTCGAGCTGTCGGGCAAGGTCGCCAGCAATGAAATCAGCATCGACGACCTGGTCGATGGCCTGAGCGACGAGAGTATTGCCGAAGCAGCCGTGGCGGCGGCAGCTGACGAGACCGACGACAGCGTCGATAGTGCCGACGAGGCCGATGACGATTCCGAAGACTCCGACGACGAAGGGTCGACCCAGCAAAGCAACGAAAAGGCCCTGGCCCAGCTGCGCGAAGAATGCCTGAAGCGGTTCGCGCGCGTCACCGGGCAATTCGAACTGATGTGCCAGGAAAGCGCCGCCAATGGCGCGGGCTCGGCAGCCTTCCTGTCCGCAAGGGATGCCGTGCGCGAAGAACTGCGCACGATCCGCTTTACCGCGAAAACCATCGAGCGCCTGTGCGCCAACGTCCAGGCCATGGTCGACGAGGTGCGCACGGTCGAGCGCCAGGTGGTCCAGCTGCTGGTCGAGCGCTGCGGGATGGAGCGTGAGGAGGTCATCGCCCGCTTCCCCGGCAATGAAACCAACCTGGCCTGGGGGCAGGAGCTTGTCGCCCAATCCCGTCCGTACAGCGCGGCGGTCGCGCGGGCCCTGCCGGACCTTGAGGCGCACCAGCAAAAGCTGATCGACATTCAGGCCCGGGCGGCGCTGTCGCTGCCCGACCTGAAGGGTGTCAACCGCAAGATGCTGGCTGCCGAGCGGCAGATGCGGCAAGCCAAGCATGAGATGACGCAGGCCAACCTCCGGCTGGTGATCTCGATTGCCAAGAAGTACACGAACCGCGGGATGCTGTTCCTGGATCTGATCCAGGAAGGCAACATCGGCCTGATGAAGGCGGTNGACAAGTTCGAATATCGCCGCGGCTGGAAATTCTCCACCTACGCGACGTGGTGGGTCCGCCAGGCCGTCACGCGGGCGATCGCCGACCAGGCCCGCACCATCCGCGTCCCGGTGCACATGATCGAGCAGATCAACAAGCTCAATCGCCTGTCGCGCGAGATCATGCAGCAGACCGGCAAGGAACCCGATCCGGCCGTGCTGGCCGAGCGCCTGGACATGACCGAAGACAAGGTTCGCTCGATCATGAAGATCGCGAAAGAGCCGGTCTCGATGGAAACCCCGGTTGGCGAGGACGGCGATACCAGCCTGGGCGACATGATTGCCGACTCGGACACGGCCACGCCCGCCGACGCCGCATTGCAGGCGGGCCTGCGCGCCGTCGTGCGGGAGATGCTCGATGAACTCACGCCCCGCGAAGCCAAGGTGCTGCGGATGCGCTTTGGCATCGATATGTCCACCGACTACACGCTCGAGGAAGTCGGCAAGCAGTTCGATGTCACGCGCGAGCGGATCCGCCAGATTGAAAGCAAGGCGATGAAGAAGCTGAGGCATCCCAGCCGGGCAGATCAGCTCATCACCTACCTGCGTGACGCCTGATACTCGCCGGCAACAGCAGCCTGGCCGACTGACACAGAGCAGACAGGAACTTTCGGATGACTGACTCGAACCTATCTTTCTTCGGCAGGGTCTCGCTTGCCATGGGCACCTTCTTCGCCATCCTTGGCAACCGCGAACTTGCAGCCGGCGTCAAGCGCCTGCGTGACGGTGAGGGATTCGCCCCGGCGCCGGCGCCGGCATCGGCGCCCGCGCCCGCCCCAATGGCGCAAGCTGCCGTACCCGTGCTGAAAGAAGCCAGCCCGGTGGCGGCGCTCCAGTTGCTGGGGCTGCTCCAGCGCGACGCTCGCTTCGTCGACTTCGTCGAGGAAGACATCGCACGCTATTCCGACACGGAGATCGGTGCCGCCGCCCGCCTGGTGCACGATGGCTGCCGCGGGGTGCTGCGCGAGCACTTCACCATCCGGCCGGTGCGCGAGGAGGCCGAGGGCAGCCGTGTCACGCTGGCCGACGGCTTCGATGCCACCGCCATCCGCCTGACCGGCAACGTGGTGGGCAGCGCGCCGTTCCATGGCAGCATCAGCCACCGCGGCTGGAAGGTCGAGGAAGTGCGCCTGCCGCGCGTGGCCGAACGCCATGACGCCACCGTGATTGCCCCCGCCGAGGTGGAGCTTTGATGAGCGAAGCACGCTATGCCATCGGCATTGACCTGGGCACCACCCACAGCGCGGTCTCCTACGTCGACCTGGCCGCCAGCGATGGCGAGAAGACCAGCCAGCGCGTCCTGCCCATCACGCAGCTGACCGCGCCGGGGGCCATCGAAGACCTGGACCTGCTGCCCTCCTTCCTGTACCTGCCGCACGCCAGCGAACTCGCCCCAGGCGACCTGGCGCTGCCGTGGAACGCCGAGCGCGACTTCGCCGTGGGCGAGCTGGCACGCAGCCGCGGCGCGGCCACGCCGATCCGCCTGGTGTCGAGCGCGAAGAGCTGGCTTTGCCATCCCGGCGTCGACCGCCGCTCGCCGGTCCTGCCCAACGACGCACCGCCCGAGGTGACGCGCGTGTCGCCGCTGGAGGCTTCCGTGCGCTATCTCACGCACCTGCGTGAAGCCTGGGACCAGGCCCACCCCGAAGCGCCGTTTGGCGAGCAGGACGTCACCGTGACGATTCCCGCATCGTTCGACCCGGCCGCCCGGGAGCTGACGGCCGAGGCGGCCGCCGCGGCCGGGTATGCCCGCATGACCTTGCTCGAGGAACCCCAGGCCGCGCTCTATAGCTGGATCCAGAAAAGCGGCGGCCAATGGCGCAAGCAGGTAAAGGTCGGGGACATCATCCTCGTCGTCGATGTGGGTGGCGGCACCACCGACCTTTCGCTGATCGCCGTGATCGAGCGCGAAGGCAACCTTGAGCTGCATCGCATTGCGGTCGGCGACCATATCCTGCTCGGCGGCGACAACATGGACCTGGCGCTGGCCCACGTGGTGGCGCGCAAGCTGGCGGCCCAGGGCACGCAGGCCGATCCGTGGCAACTGCGCGCGCTGACCTATGCCTGCCGCGCGGCCAAGGAAACGCTGCTCACCGACCCGGATACCGATACCGTGCCACTGGTCGTGCCCAGCCGGGGCTCCAGGCTGATCGGCGGCTCGATCCGCACGGACCTGACCCGCGCTGAGCTGACCCAGACCATCCTGGAAGGCTTCTTCCCGCAAGTCGAGGCCTCGGCCCGCCCGGTGAGCCGGGCACGCGCGGGCCTGACGCAGCTTGGCCTGCCCTATGCACAGGATGCGGCCATCACGCGGCACCTGGCCGCGTTCCTGGGCCGGCAGGTGGCGGCGCTGGCCGATATCGAAGGCTTGCAAGGCGCACAGCCGGAAGGCGCGACCTTCCTCCACCCGACCGCCGTCCTCTTCAATGGCGGCGTGTTCAAGTCCGGCCTGCTGGCGGACCGTATCCTGCAGACACTCAACGGCTGGCTCGCCGCGCAAGGCGCGGCCCCTGCCCGCCTGCTTGACGGCGCGGAGCTGGACCTGGCCGTGGCACGCGGCGCCGCCTATTACGGCTACGTGCGGCGCGGCAAGGGGGTGCGGATTCGTGGCGGCACCGCGCGCGCCTACTATATCGCCGTGGAATCGTCGATGCCCGCCGTGCCTGGCTTCGAACCGCCGATCCAGGCCCTGTGCGTGGCGCCGTTCGGCATGGAAGAAGGCACCGAGGCCGCGCTGCCGCCGCAGGAATTCGGCCTGGTGGTGGGCGAACCCGTGCACTTCCGCTTCTTTGGCTCGTCGGTGCGCCGCCAGGACCAGGTCGGCACCCTGCTGGACTACTGGGGGCCGGAGGAACTGCAGGAGCTGGAAGAAATCCAGGCGACCCTGCCAGCCGAAGGCCGCACCGCAGGCGAAGTGGTGCCGGTCAGGCTGCATGCGCGGGTGACCGAGGCCGGCACCCTCGAACTCGAAGCCGTGCCCGGCGGCAGCGGTGAGCGCTGGAAGGTCGAGTTCGATGTGCGCGGCAGCGCCGATGCCTGAGCAAGCGGCCGGGCCGACGACAAAGCAATACGTCGTCGGCATCGACCTCGGCACCAGCAACACGGTCGTCGCCTACGCCAAGGCCGGATCCGACGATATCCGCGTCTTCGATATCGATCAGCTGGTCAGCCCGGGCGAGGTCGCGGCCCGCCCCCTGCTGCCCTCGGTGCGCTACCACGCGGCACCGGGCGAACTCAGCGGCGACGACCTGCAACTGCCCTGGCAATCCGCTGCCAGCGCCGCCGCGCGCCGGACCGTGTTCGGCCGCCTGGCGGCCACGCTCGGCGCGCAGGTGCCAGGCAGGCTTGTGGCCAGCGCCAAAAGCTGGCTGTCGCATGCTTCGGTCGACCGCACCGCGGCCATCCTGCCATGGGGCGGGGACGACGATCTCGACAAGATCTCGCCGGTGGTCGCCAGCGCCAGCTACCTGGGCTACGTGTGCGCGGCATGGAACCACCGTTTTCCCGATGCCCGCCTCGAGGACCAGGACGTGGTCCTCACCGTGCCCGCCTCGTTCGACGAAGGCGCGCGCGCGCTGACGCTGGAGGCGGCGCGCCTGGCCGGGCTGCCCGCCCTGCGCCTGCTCGAAGAGCCGCAAGCCGCGCTCTACGACTGGCTGTTCCATCATCGCCAGAGCCTGGACACCGACCTGGCGCAAACCCGCCTGGTGCTGATCTGCGACGTGGGCGGCGGCACCACTGACCTCACCCTGATCCGGGTGGACATGCAGGACGGGCAGCCGCAGCTGACCCGCATCGGCGTGGGCAACCATCTGATGCTCGGTGGCGACAACATGGATCTTGGCCTGGCGCATCTGGTCGAGGCGCGCCTCGGAGCCGGCGGGCCAGCACCGTCGCGGCTGTCGGCGGCCGGCCTGTCGCAGCTGGTCGCGCGCTGCCGCGCCGCCAAGGAACAGCTGCTCAGCGCGCAGGCGCCGGACTCGGTCGCGGTGACGCTGCTGGGCGCGGGCGCCAGACTGATCGGCGGCGCACGCTCGGTGGAAGTGACGCGGCAGGAGGTTGAACAGCTGGTCGTCGACGGCTTCTTCCCCAAGGTGCCGGCCAGCGAAAGGCCGGGGCGCGCACGGGGCGCGATTGTCGAGTTCGGCCTGCCGTATGCGTCCGACCCGGCCGTTACCCGGCACGTTGCGGCGTTCCTGAGCCAGCACGCCGCGCAATCGCGGGCGGCACTGGACGCACCACAGGCGCCGTCCGATGCCTTGCCGATGCCCGACACCCTGCTCCTCAACGGCGGCGTATTCCGGGCGCAGGCGCTGGCCGCCCGCATCGCCGACACGCTGGGCGCGTGGCGCGGCGCGCCGCTGCAGGTCCTGCACAACGACAATCCCGACGTTGCCGTGGCCCGGGGCGCGGTCGCGTATGCCCGGGCACGTGCCGGGCAGGCCCCGCGCATCGGCGGTGGCTCGCCGCGCAGCTACTTTCTTGTTCTCGATGATGGCGCGTCGGGACAGCAAGGGATCTGCCTGCTGCCGCGCGGCACAGAGGAAGGCCACGAGATCCACCTCAGCGACCGCACCTTCGCCTTGCGCCTCGGCCATCCGGTGCAATTCCACCTGGTGTCCTCGGTCGCCGACACGGCCTATCAGCCCGGCCAACTGACCGATCTGGCGGCGGGCGACTTCATCCGCCTGCCGCCGATCGCCACTGTCGTGCAGCCGCGCGGCGCCAGCGGCGCGCGGGAAACGCCGGTGCAGATCACCACCTCGCTGACCGAGGTCGGCACGCTCGAGGTTCACTGCATCAACATTGCGGATGCCTCGCAGCGATGGCGCCTTGAATTCCAGTTGCGTGGCAACGACACCCAGTCGGTGGCAACCGCGCCCGATACGGCAAACCCGTCCCTGCCCCGGGCCCTGGAGGCGATCGACCGCACCTTTGGCGCGCGCTCGCAGGACGTCGGCCCCAAGGAAGTCAAGCGCCTGCGTGCGCAGCTGGAACAGTTGCTGGGTGCGCGCGAGCAATGGGACAGCGCCCTGCTGCGCGAGCTGTTCGGCGCCTTCTGGGAGCGCGCCCGGCGCAGGCGGCGCACTGCCGACCATGAACGCCTGTGGCTGAACCTGGCCGGCTATTGCGTGCGCCCGGGGTTCGGCTATCCGCTCGACGAATGGCGCGTCGGGCAACTCTGGTCGCAGTACGACCAGGGCATCCAGTACGTCAACGAAAGCCAGAACTGGTCGGAGTGGTGGACGCTGTGGCGCCGTGCGGCAGGCGGCCTGGACGAAAGCGCGCAACTGCGCCTGCTGGACGACATGGCCTTCTACCTGCAGCCACCCGGCAGCACCCGCTACAAGAAGCCCGCCGGGCCCGCCAGGTCCGGCTATGCCGATATGGTGCGCCTTGCCGGCTCCCTGGAGCGCATTCCCGCCGACGCCAAGATCGAGCTGGCCGAATGGCTGCTGGCCCGGCTGCGCAAGCCATCCGAAAACAGCCAGGGCTGGTGGGCCGTGGGCCGCATCGGCGCGCGCCGGCCGTTCTACGGCAGCGCGCACAGCGTTGTGCCGGCCGAGACCGCCGCCCAATGGGTGGACGCCATCCTGGCCCTCGACTGGAAAAAGGTCGAGCCGGCCGCGTTCGCCGCCGTGCAGATCGCGCGCATGACCGGCGATCGCAGCCGGGACCTGCCTGACGAGATCCGGGCAACCGTGGTGCGCCGGCTGGAAGCCGCCAACGCGCCGCCAAGCTGGATTGCCATGGTGCGCGAAGTGGTGGAACTCAATACCGCGGACGAGGGACGGGTGTTTGGGGAGGCGCTGCCCGCCGGCCTCAAGCTGATCGCGGGGTGAGGCTCGAAGTCACTGCGCTTCGAACCCTATTCCAAGTCTGCGGGGAGCAATCCGTCCTGAGCGCGCAAAGCGCGCACGCCGAACGATGTCATTACGCGCCTGCAAACGGAAATCCGGAAGGCGCTCCAGGCGCCCGACGGCAAGCGTGAACGGAATATCGGGCGTTCTCGCCATGCCGGACACATGCCTCCGCCAGAGCGCCGCGGCCGAGCAGCAAGAACGCGGCCTCGCCCACGCCGCGTGGCGCGGGACTATCGCGCCTCGGTCGATTCGCGCTCGAACTCCCGGATCACCGGGTTGCCAAGGATGGCATCCCTTCCCGCCTCGATCAGGCGATCGACGTCCCTCTCGGGCAGACGAAGTCTGGTCGGCAGATCGTTCAGACTTGCGGCACGCTCTTTGTCGAGGGCCTCAAACGAGATCCGCGTGACGAAGAATTCGACTTCATCGCACCGCCAGCCTGGGCGGCGTGCAGCAATCTCCTGCTGCCGAGACTGCGCCATCCCACACCGATACGCCACGAGGTCGTCGCGCCACTGCCGCATCATGGGAACGAAGGCGTCATAGCTCATTCGAACGTTGGTCGCCATTGCCGCGTCGATGGCCGCGCTGGCGACTTCGATTCCCGATGGGCCACCCTGGCTTCGGTTCCAATCGCCGCGCGGGCCCTGGCCGGCGTCAACAACGATGAAAAGCAGCCGCCGCACATTGATCGCGTCGTTCTCGCTCATGGGACCGTAAGCCGTGCCCAGCAGCAGGCGCGTTTGCAAAATGGTGGCCAAGCCGTAGTTGTCGGTCACCCCGCCGTCGACCAGCTTGATGTACTTTCCCTTTGAAGTGTCCCGGTGACCGCGAACGGCGGTTGCCAACGCGCCAAGCAGCAGCGATTGCCCAGGCCTCTGGGCGTGGTCAAGGTTCGGCAGCGGTGCACGACAAGCCTCAGGATATTTTTGAAGGACGATCGGTGCGAAGAAGAGCGGGACCGCCATGGATGCGGCGACGGCCTCGGAAACGGGAAAGCTCGCGAGATCACTGCATAGCGCATCGAATGCCAGCTGGCTGAACGGAAACGCGACCCGATAGTAGACATTCGTGGCGTTGATCCAAACGATTGGCTTGCCGCGCCGGAATATGTCGGCGTACGTCGCACCCTTGAACACGTCTTCGTCGAGCCATGTCCGGAGATCTTCCCGATCGTTGAGGCCCCCCGCGAAGAGGCGCGCAAGGTTGACCGGATTCAGCAGACTGAAGCGAAGTCCCGCCTCTCCGTCCTTCAAGAGCACTGATCGAAAGGTCGCCAGGCTGGTCTTGCCGTGCAGACCGTAGTACGCCGCAGTGATGGAGCCTCCGGACACGCTGCTAATGAATGCGATGTCGTCGAGCAGGGACGCGCCCCCAGGACTTCTCATGGCGTCGAGCCCCTGCAGAGCGCCGAAGGCGAAGGCTGCGGCTCGCGTGCCACCGCCAGAGAACGACATGGCGACGGTTGTCTGGCCGGCGACATCGGTGGGTTCGCGCATGGCCGCGGATGCGCTGCCAGCCGCGGCCTGAGGCAGATTGCGCGGAGCATTGTGAGGAAGCGACCCGCAGGCACTGAGTCCCGCAAGTAGAAGCAGCATCAGAGTTCGGTAGGCCCTGCCGCAGGCGTGTCGCTCTCTCCGTGCCTCCCCCACTCGCCAAGGCAGGCCGCTCTTGCGGCGAAGAGTGTGGTCATGTTGAAACTTGCACATTGGACTAGGTAAGGAACGGGCTCGGCATGGTGGCGGCCCCAGGAAGGGAAGGTCGAGTTTCGTTGCCGCCGGGACCCGGTGTGTCCGGGTCCCTCGGAATGTTACGGCATCTCCATGGGGGCCGCACGCCCCGCGGATGGCGCCTGAGCAGCTTCGGGGGAAAGCAGGAGGGCGGACGAAGATCAATCAGGTACTGAATGCTAACTTGACCGACCTTGATTGGTTCGCCTGGTGCCACGCCGCTAGCGGTCATTTTTAATCGCCTCCAAGTTATCGGAGCCTCCACGCTCGCGAGTTCCAGGAATCAAGCCGCCCACCGGAGCCAGGGGTCTCACATAGCACCAAAACATCAAATTTTTTGAACCATATTTACAAGTCACGCTAGCTGTTTCCGCACTTTCTCTCGCTATAGTTCTTCAAATTGACGGCGCGACAACGCAACAGAGCGAACCAAGCGCCGCCATGCAAAAACTCAAGATTATTGAATAAATTTCATCGGAGAGAGCACCATGTCCAACGCCAAGCTGGAAGTCCTGACCCCGCGCAACAGCCAACTGATCATCATCGACCACCAGCCCCAGATGGCTTTTGGTGTGCAGTCGATGGACCGCCAGAGCATGAAGAACAATGTCGTGGGCCTGGCCAAGGCAGCGAAGATCTTCGACGTGCCGACCACCATCACCACGGTCGAAAGCGATTCATTCTCCGGCTATACCTACCCCGAACTGCTCGACGTCTTCCCCGGCAAGCAAACGCTCGAACGCACCTCAATGAACTCCTGGGACGACCAGAAAGTGCGCGACGCGCTGGCCGCCAATGGCCGCAAGAAGATCGTCGTGGCCGGCCTGTGGACCGAGGTCTGCAACACTACCTTCGCGTTGTGCGCGATGCTTGAGGGCGACTACGAAATCTATATGGTGGCCGACGCATCGGGCGGCACGACCAAGGATGCCCATGACTACGCCATGCAGCGCATGGTCCAGGCAGGCGTGGTGCCCGTGACCTGGCAACAGGTCATGCTGGAATGGCAACGCGACTGGAAGAACCGCGAAACGTACGACGAGGTGATGGCCGTGGCCAAGGAACACTCGGGCGCCTATGGCATGGGGGTCGACTATGCCTATACGATGGTCCACAAGGCCGCGCAACGCACGGCAACCACGCACGAATCGCTGGCTCCCGTGCACGCGCCGGTCGTCGAGCGCTGATGCATGTCCGCCACCAGTCATCCCTCGGAGCGCACAAGATGATTCCAGGTCGAAGCGTGGCCAACGGCGCCCTGCTGCTGGGATGCTGGCTGGCCATCAGCACGTCCAGCGTAGCGGTGGCAGCGATCGTCGCCAACGCGCTGATCGCATGATCGCCCCCTCCGCGGGGGAAACCTTCCCCCGCGGGCATGCCCCTGCGAGACAAACAAGCGGCGAGCGTTTGCCACCCTTCGGCATTGCCGGATCGGCCGAGCGCCCGGAGTTGGGCGAGTGCAAGGGCCGCTGCACCCATTTACAGGATGGATCTCAACCATGAGCGCAAACGTCAACGCATCAAACAATACAGAAACAAACGAAAATCCCAGCCTCTGGGAAATATGCAAAGCGCCAATCCTCCTTACTATCGTGGGCGGCGCCATCGACACGATTGGCTTTATTGCGCTGCTGGGCTTCTTCACCGCACACGTCACCGGAAACCTCGTGCTCGCGGGAGCGGCATTCGTCAAAGGTGGGGCCGGCTTATGGATTAAGCTCGGCGCCATACCACTCTTCATTGTCACGGTCATCATCAGCAAGATGCTGATTGACCGCAACCAGCGGACCCACCAGACCCACCAGACCTTAGGTAGGCTGTTTGTTGCTGAAGCGACCTTCCTGCTGGGTTTCATGGTCGCCGGCCTGTATCTCGAACCGTTCGATAATCCGGATGGCGCGGGCCTTGCTTTGACTGGAGGCCTCGGCCTTGTCGCGCTTGCCGTCCGAAATACTGCCAGCAAGACACTGATCAAGTACATCAGCCCCAGCACCATGATGACCGGGAACACCACCCAGTTGGGTATCGATCTGTCGAATTACTTGCGTGCCAGGACACGCACCAATTTCCAGGATCTTCTCAAAAGCGCAAGTGTTGTGATCGGCTTTGTGATCGGGGCTTTCCTAGGTGCATCCCTCTATGTGACGATCGGATTCTGGAGTGTCCTTCCATTTATACTTCCCGTCGCATATATGGCGCGCATGGCATTTCGCAACCAATTCAGATGAGTGAATGACATCATGAGCATCAGCACAAACAGGCTTGAATCATTCAGCGATGGTGTCATTTCCGTAAGCTTGACACTCATGTTGTTTCAACTACAGGTTCCGGAAGGCTTTTCGCTTAAAGACATCCTTAATAATGCCTCTAATTTTTTCGGCTATGTGCTAAGTTTTGTTTACGTCGGAATATACTGGAACAACCATCATCACTTATTCAAAGTTGCCCGTGGAATTAACGGCAAAATTATGTGGGCGAACCTCCACCTGCTGTTTTGGCTAAGCATGATTCCATTCACCACCACCTGGACTGGAAAATCTGCCTTCGCGCAGACACCAACGGCAATGTATGCATTTGTCCTGTTCATGTGCGCCGTCTCTTACTCACTGCTCACAAGACTCATCATCAAGTATGACGGCGAACATTCCGCACTTGGGCAAGCCATCGGAAACGACCTCAAAGGGAAGCTCTCGATCCCTATCTACGCATTAGCGATCCTGGCCAGTTTTTTCAGCAGCGTAGCTTCGTTTTTCATACTGACCTTAATGGCTGGCGTATGGTTCGTTCCCGATTCTCGCATTGAAAAATATCTGCTCGTCAACAATACCCATGAACCCTGACGGCATGGGGCTCAGGATTGAGCCAGATGTACGAGCCCAGGACACTGGATTTCCCCCCCCGTGTCCCCGGACACGGTCACACCCTTAGGTTGATAAGGCCATGGCACGTTCCTCATGAAT
This sequence comes from Cupriavidus sp. UYPR2.512, assembly GCF_000379565.1. Taxonomy (NCBI): domain Bacteria; kingdom Pseudomonadati; phylum Pseudomonadota; class Betaproteobacteria; order Burkholderiales; family Burkholderiaceae; genus Cupriavidus; species Cupriavidus sp. UYPR2.512. The sequence continues at coordinate 57,203 of NZ_KB902953.1, forward strand.
CGCTCAGTCAGGGTCTGGTTTGCGGTGTGTTTATTAGTTGAAATTTCTGCTCATCGGCGACCTGCTCGCTAACAGGTTGGTAAGCGCCCTTTTTGTCACTTACCTGCGCAACTCGGACCGATGGCCTACGATGACGGTAGGCTCTTTGCCTATCCCACCCGTGAAGCCATCTGCATCTCGTCCATCCATCCCTATCGCCACCATCGCGCTGGCCTTGTTCTGCTCGACCACCGCCGCCGACGACGCCCTTGCCCCACGGCGCGCCGACATGGTCAAGGAGATCGCCGAGGTCGCGGCAGCGGCCGCCGCCCAGAGCGGCAGGCATGCCATCGACGCGCGCGTCATGGCTGTGATGGGACAAGTGCCCCGCCACGAGTTTGTTCCGGACGAGCAGAAGCCGCACGCCTATGAAAACCGGCCGCTGCCGATTGGCCATGGCCAGACCATTTCGCAGCCGTATATCGTCGCGCTGATGACCGACCTGATGATGGTCAAGCCTGGCGACACGGTGCTTGAGATCGGCACCGGCTCGGGCTACCAGGCCGCGGTGCTGACCGGGCTGGCGCGTGCCGTCTACACCATCGAGATCATCGAGCCACTGGGACGGCAGGCCTGCGACCGCCTGAAGCGGCTGGCCTACCGGCAGGTCACGTGCAAGGTTGGCGACGGCTACTACGGCTGGGACGAGCACGCGCCCTTTGACGCTATCGTCGTCACCGCGGCGGCCAGCCATGTGCCGCCGCCGCTGATCCGGCAACTGAAGCCAGGCGGCCGCATGGTGATCCCGGTGGGCGCCCAGTTCCTGACGCAGTACCTGCTGCTGGTGGAAAAGTCCGCGGACGGCACCGTTTCCACCAGGCAGATCCTGCCGGTCAGGTTCGTGCCGCTGGTTGGCAAGCACTAAGAACCCGTTTCATGATGAAAAAGGGGACGTGTTCAAGCCAGGCGCGGCACATCAGCCCTGCCAGCTGACGCCATGCCACGCCCCCCGCTATTCGCCTTGGCCTTGCTCTCTGCCGCCGCGCTGGCTTACGAGATCCTGCTGATGCGGCTGCTTTCCATCATCCAGTGGCATCACTTCGCCTACATGATGATCAGCGTGGCGCTGCTGGGCTATGGCGCGGCGGGTGCGCTGGTGGCACTGGCGCAGCGAACGCTGGTCCGCCATTTTGTTCCCGTGTTCGCGGGCGGGGCCCTGCTGTTCGGCATCAGCGCGATGGCCTGCTTCGTCCTGGCCCAGCACGTGGCGTTCAATCCCCTGGAGATCCTGTGGGAGCCATCGCAGCCGCTGCGCCTGTTGCTGATCTACCTGCTGCTCTGGGTGCCATTCTTTTGCGCCGCCACCAGTATCTGCCTGAGCTTTTCCCGCTTCACCGGGCAGGTTCCCCGCATCTACAGCTTCGATATCCTTGGCGCCGGGCTGGGCTGCCTGGGCATCATCGTGGCGCTGTTCGCGCTGCACCCGGTCGATGCCCTGCGGCTGGTCGGTGCGGCAGGCATGGCGGCGGCGGCCCTGGCATGCGTGGAATGCCGCTGGCACCGGCCCTGGCTGCCGGCGCTGCTGCTGTTGGCGGCAAGCGTGCCGGCCGGCGTGCCAGGTGACTGGATTGCGCTGCGGCCGTCCGAGTACAAGGAGCTGAGCCAGGCCCTGCGCATCGGCAACGCGCGCGTGGTGGCGCAGCGCTCCAGTCCCCTCGGCCTGGTCACGGTGGTCGAGAGCCCCTCGATCCCGTTGCGGCACGCGCCCGGGCTGAGCCTGAATGCCAGCCAGGAGCCGCCAGCACAACTGGCCGTGTTTACCGATGGCGACGGGCTCAGTGCACTCAACCGCTATGACGGCCGGCGCGAACCGCTTGCCTACCTGGGCGACCTCACCTCTGCCCTGCCTTACCACTTGCTGCGGAACCCGAAGGTGCTGGTGCTGGGCAGCGGTGCGGGGGCGGACGTCTTGCAGGCGGTCTACCACCAGGCCAGCGCGGTCGATGCCGTGGAACTGAATCCACAGGTGATCGACCTGGTGCAGGGCCGCTTCGCTGCGTTTTCCGGCAAGCCGTACAGTGCGGCCGGCGTCCGTGTCTTTGCCGGCGAGGCACGCGGATTCCTGGCGGCCAGCACGGCACGCTACGATCTCATCCAGGTGGCCCTGCTGGATTCATTCAGCACGTCATCGGCCGGACTGTACGCGCTCTCCGAGAGCTATCTCTATACCGTGGAGGCCTTCCAGGGCTACCTGCGCCATCTTCGGCCCGGCGGCCTGCTTGCGATCACGCGCTGGGTCACGCTGCCGCCCCGTGACATACCCAAACTGCTCGCTACCGCCGTGGCCGCCATGGATGGCGCGGGCGTGCCCGAGCCATCCCGGCGGCTGGCGCTGGTCCGTGGCTGGAAGACGGCCACGCTGGTCGTCAAGAACGGGGAATTCAATGCAGCGGACCTTGCCGCCCTCGCCGGCTTCTGCCGCGCCCGTTCATTCGACGTCGAATACTATCCCGGCATCCGGCCCGGCCAGGCGAATCGCTATAACGTGCTGGACCAGCCCTACTTCTTCGACGCCGCGCAGGCCCTGCTCGGCCCCGAACGCGACCGGTTCCTGTCCCGCTACAAATTCGATGTGCGGCCCGCCACCGACGACAGGCCGTACTTCTTCCATTTCTTCAAATGGCGCACCCTGCCTGAACTGCTGTCGCTCAAGGCGCAGGGCGGCCTGCCCTTGCTGGAATGGGGCTATCCGGTGCTGGTGGCGACGCTGCTGCAGGCCACCGCCCTGGCATTGCTGCTGATCGTGGTCCCGCTCTGGATCCTGCGGCGGCGCCCCCGGCCGCAGCCCGCCGCTGGGCCTGGCGGCAACGGCGCGGCCGTGCGGCGGCTGTCCGAGTGGCGAGCCGGCTTCTACTTCCTGGCGGTCGGCCTCGGCTTCATGTTCGTGGAGATCGCCTTTATCCAGAAATTCATCCTGTTCCTGAGCCACCCGCTCTATGCGGTTGCGGTGGTGCTGTGCGCCTTTCTCTGCTTTGCGGGACTGGGAAGCCGATACGCCCAGCGCATGCCCGCGCGCGGTGGCGATGACCGCGGCAGGCGGCAGGCGGCGCTGGCCGTCAGCGGCATCTGCTTTGCCGCGCTGGTCTACCTGGCGGCGCTGCCGACGGTCTTCAGGCTGCTGATCGGGATACCGGACCCGGCCAGGATTGGCGTCTCTGTACTGCTGATCGCGCCGCTGGCGATCCTGATGGGAATGCCGTTCCCGCTCGGCCTGGCCCGGGTCGCCGCCCGCGACCCAGCGCTGGTGCCCTGGGCATGGGGCATCAACGCCTGCGCCTCGGTGGTGGCGGCGGTCCTTGCCACGCTGGTCGCGATCCACGTCGGATTCACCGCGGTGGTGCTGGTGGCGCTGCTCCTGTATGCGGCCGCCGCGCTTGCGTGCCCATGAGCCGGGGGCCGGGATCGATCCCGCATGCCATGGCTGCGGCTCACCCCGTGCTAGGATGAATGCCCGCCCGGCAGCAGCCCGGCAGACGCCCAATCGGCCCATGACCACCCTTTACACGACCCTCGGCGTGCAACCGGACGCCACCCTGGACGAGATCAAGCGCGCCTACCGCCGCGCCGCGATGAAGTGGCACCCCGACCGCAATCTTGGCCGCGAGACTGAGGCGCACGTGGCATTCCAGGAAATCCGCGACGCCTACGCCATTCTTTCGGATGCCGGGCAGCGCCAGATCTACGACGAGGTATTCGCGCGGGAGATGCGGCGCTGGCAGGCGGAGCGCGAGGCCCAGGAAGAGCAGGAGCGCGAGGCCCAACGCGAGAGCCAGCGCATCGCGCAGGAACACTACGAGAAAATGCTCGGTATCGCGATGCGCTTTGCCGACGACGGCCACAACCGCGACGTCATCTTCGGCGTGCTGCTTGGCCGGGACTGCGACGCGGACCTGGCGGCACGCATCGCGGACAGCATCTGGGCCCTGCAGGAGTCGCGGCGGGCAAGTGCGCGGGCCGCGCACACGCCGGACACCGAGGCCGCCCAGGCGCCCGCCGGGGCGGGAGCTTCAAACCCCGACGAGGCGACGCGGCCCAAGCGTCACGCCGGCGCCTTCGACTCGTTCTGGCACGGCTTGTTCGGCATCCGCTCGTAGCGGGGAGTATCCAACGCTGCACCCACTGGAGCGGAAGCCGACAACACCCCTCTAGATGTCGGGGGCGACCAGGAGCCCGCTTTTCACCGTGTGGATCAGCGCAAGGCGGTCTTCAACTGCCTTGCGCAGGACTTCGCGTCCCCTGAACGGATCCGTCAGGTAACTGGCGTACTGGCTCGCCCGAATCTGCACCTTGAGACGCATCGTCGTTGGTCCGCTCTCCGGCCATGTCACCAGGAACGCGGGATGGCTGTCCGCGCACTCAACGAAAGCAGCGTCAGGCGACGGGAAACAGGAGTCAGCGCCCTGGGCAAGGAACTGGAGATCCTTGTCCTTGAACTCGTAGGTTGCCATGTCTTTCTCCCATCGCGCGCAGAAGCCAGGCCCTCAGTGAATCTGCATCCCGCGCATGGCATGAATCCGGCCATGATGCTGCATCAACGCCTCATACTGGCGCTGCAGCGCCGCGCTGGCCTCTGGTGGCAGCGGCTTCATCATGACGGACTGATACTCGCGCCTGGCGGCATCTTCTTCGTGCTCGCACATTCCCATCACGGCGTCGTCGTTGTTCGGCGAGAGCATGTGGCGGAATGCCATCCAGCGGCGGAACAGCATGCCATTCATGCTGCCGCGGTCAGCTGGCGCGCCGCCCATGGCGCTGACCAGCAACTGCAATTCCTTCACCGACGCCCGGCACGATTCCGCGGTGCTGGTCAGAATGTCGCGCAGCGCTGCATCGTGCACTTCGCTGGCTCCGCTCATGCAGGCCAGTTCGCTGTCCTTGCCAGCCTCGATCAGCTGGTTGAGCGCGAGGACAGCTTGTTTCTGGTTGTCGCCCATGGAAGTCTCCCAACATGTATGCCGGCGGCGCGCGGCTTCGGCGCAAATCGCCAGGATCGTCAAAGGAGGAAGCGCCGCGGCGCAGCCGGCCGTGAGAACGTCATCAGAGACGCAATCAACATCAGTCAGCCGGGTCGCGCCGGACCCCATCTGCCTGCTCGTTAAGAGGCAAGGCGTGACTCCATGATAGGAGATGGCCGAACCCCCGTTCAGTACCCGGCGTTGAGCGCTCCTGCCGGCGGCTCCATGCTGGAATGGGGGGAGCGCAAGCGGACCATGCGCCACCCTGAACCGGCCGCTCACTTGCGCTCATCGGCATTCCCGGCCCCGAGCGCCTCAAGCAGCGGCCGCAAGGCATCGAGCTGTGCGCCGAAGCCACTCCAGTCCCCCGCCTTCAGGCGCTCGATGGCGCGGTCATAGTGCGCGAGTGCCTCGCGGGCGCGGGCGTTTGCTGCGCCCTGCGCCGGTATCCCCGCCGGGGCGGATTCCTTGAAGAGGGCCGCGAGGGCTGCGCCCAGGCTGTCCTCCATAACCACGCGATCGCCATAGGCGGCGATCACCCGCTTGAGTTCGGGCAACTGGCCGGACTCCGCGCGCAGGTAGAGCGGAGAGACATAGAGGATCGAGTTCTCGATGGGCACGACCTGGAGATGGCCGCGGATAACGCGCGAGCCCATCTGGTTCCACAGGGAAATCTGCTGCGAGATATCGGTATTCTGCTGGATGCGCGCCTCGATCTGGAACGGCCCGTAGACCAGCTTTTCCTTGGGGAAGGTGTAGGCAACGAGCTTGCCGTAGTTGGGGGGATCGGAGCGCGCCGCCAGCCAGGCGATCATGTTCTCGCGCTGGCTGGGCACCATCGGCAGCATGAGGACGAACTCGGCGCGCGCCTCGTCTGGCAGCCGCAGGATCATGTAGTAGGGCATCATCCGCGCGGCGGGCATGTTCCCTGTGCTCATGCCCGTCAGCTGGCGTGGAAACTCCCAGAGATCCTCGCGGTTATAGAAGACTTCCGCCGCTTCCATGTGGTAGGCGCGGTAGATCTGCGCCTGGATCAGGAAAAGGTCTTCAGGGTAGCGGATATGCCGCTGCAGGTCCTGCGGCATGGCGCCCAGCGGCCTGAACATGCCCGGGAAGATGCGCTGGTACACCTGCAGGATCGGATCGGCCGGGTCACTGGTGTAGAAGTCGACCGTGCCGTTGTACGCATCGATCACGATCTTGACGGCGTTGCGGATGTAGTTGGCGCCGCCGCCGTTGCGGGGCTGCGAATAAGGGAACCAGCGGCTGGTGGTGTAGGCGTCCTGGATCCAGTAAAGGCGCCCGTCGCTCGCGACGACATAGGGGTCATGGTCGAGGCTGAGGAACGGGGCAATCGTGCGCACGCGGTCCTGGATGTTGCGATGGAGCAGGATGCGGCTGTGCGGCGTGATGTAGCCGCTCAGCAGGATATTGGGATCGTCGAGCTGCCAGGCGAACAGGGTCCGGCGCGCCATGCCGCCGATTTCGATGCCGTCGCGCCCGCGGTAGGCCGTATAGACGTTGTCCTTGCCCTTGGGGTAGTCGAACTCGGGCACACTGCCTTTGACGATGACATAGCCCTTGCCGCCTTCACCGAAGTAGAGGCGCGGCTCCTGGATGGCCGGGCCGCCGTTGGAAAGCGGGGGAATGCCATGCAGATAGAGCGAGGGCAGGCCTTCGGCGGATTTCTCTGTGACCGGCGACATCACGACGCCATTGCCATGGGTGAACAAGAGATGCAGGTTCACCCAGGTCTGGGCATTGGCCGGAATCAGTGCCGGCTCCAGCTCCCGCGCCGACAGCATGACCTGCTGGTAGCCTGCGCTGAGCTGGTAGCGGTCGATGTCCGTCGCGAGGAACTTGTAATAGGTCCTGATCTCCTGCAGCTGCGCATAGGTATCGCGCAGCGGCTGCAGGTCCCACAGGCGGATGTTGTCGATGGTCGGGCGATTGGCCTGGAGCGCTTCGAGATTCAGGCCCTGTTCGGCCGGAAACGGCCTGGCCTCGATCTGCGTTACACCATAGGCCTCGCGCGTCAGCGCAATATTGTGTTCCAGATACGGCGTCTCCAGCTGCAGCTCGTTCGGCTTGACATAGAAACGCTGGAACAGTGCCGGCCAGATCGTGCCGAGCAGGAATGCGCTGCCGATCACCAGCAGCGCCGCGGCCGCAGGCACCCGATAGTCCCGCCAGCTTATATTGGCCCATGACACGGCGGCAGCCGCGGCAGCCAGGCCGACTTGCAGCCACAGGACCGGCAGCCCGACATGGACATCGGTATAGCTCGCGCCGACCACGACGCCGTTGTCGCCATAGAGCAGCATGAAGCGGTCGAGCCAGTAGGACCACGCCTGCAGCGCGAAGAACAGGCCGAGCAATGCCGATCCATGGGTAGCGGCCGCCGGTGAAAGCCCGCGCGGCGAACGGACCAGCGCGATGTCGCCGCGCAACCCGTAGACCACGCCGGCAATCACGGCGCTGCAGGACAGCAGCAGGAGCAGCCAGTTCCTGAGGGCAAGATACGCCGGCAGCGAGAAGACGTAGAAACCGATGTCCTTGCCGAAGATCGGATCGGCCTTGCCGAATGGCACCTGATGGATATAGCGCAGCGCAATGGCCCAGCTCGACAGTTCACCGACGGCTATCAGCAGCCCCACAAGGACGGCGGCGCCGGCAATGGCGGCGCGCCACGGAAGGCGCGCTGCAAGCTCGCCAACCGGCTGGCCCAGGACCTCCGGCCTCCAGGCCTGCGCCTGACTCGCGCAGCGGTGCGCCAGCCAGCCCGATAGCCAGAGCGCGCCTGCCGAAACAGCGAATACGGCAAGGAACAGAAGCGCCTGGGTAGCGAATACCGTGCGGAACACCCCGGCGTAGCCAACCGAGGCAAACCACAGCCAGTCAACAATGAGGTCGGTGACGCGATCGACAGCGACCAGCGCGACGATGCCGGCCACAACCCAGATCGCAAGGCGTCTCAGGCGCGTGGCGTCCCTCGCTGGCGAGCGCATCGATCATGCTCCTTTGCTGCACCGTCGTCCGTGACCCGGCCATTGTGGACGGCTGGCCTGCCGCAAGCGCGGCTGAACGGGCTGCCTGTTCATCTCAGCATATATGCCTTCGCTGCCCAGCGCACCCGGCACGGCCGTGGCGTCGTCGACGAGCACCCATTCACTCTATCCGATAGGATTCGAGCATAATTTTTTCCGAATTCATCAAATGCAGGAATAGGATTACAATCTCTGGCGACATTGAACGACAATTCGCATGTCTGTGCTCCGGCCCGCAAATATCATGGCTATGTACCCAGAACAAGACCAAGGTGCCCGCCATGACAACCGGATCTCCCCTGACTGCCGCAGCTCCGGCAGCGTTTGCGCATACCGCCCCGCCAGCCGCGCTGCTTGGCCAGCTGGCGCTCGACCTCGAGGCCACCTTCGCCCACAGCGCGCGCATGGTGGCCGGCCACATCGCGGTGCACCTGCCAGACACCGACACGCTGCTTGCAACACTGCCGCCAGGTGCCCTGCTCGGCAAGCCGGATACCTATGCCCGCCACCTGGTCCATGCCGACCCGCTGGAGCGCTTCTCGGCGATGGTGCTGGTCTGGCGCCCGGGCCAGACCAGCCCCGTGCACGGCCATCGCACCTGGTGTGCCTACCGCGTGCTGCGCGGCACGCTGAGCGAACAGCACTACCGGTGGGATCCCGCCAGCCGGCAGGCGCGCCATGCCAACGCCGTCTTGCGCACGGCCGGCGATACCTTCAGCGTGCCGGCCGGGCTGCAGCATATCCATGCGCTGGGCAATGCCAGCGACGATATCGCCGTGTCCCTGCACCTCTACGGCGTGCACCGCGACCACGTTGCCACTGGCGTGAACCTGCTGGTGCCGACCGCCGACGCCTAGCATCTGCCGCGCGTAGCCGCGCCGCGTGCGGGCGCCGGCCCACCCTTACCTGACCCGCTACGCACCATGGACCGCTACGACAAACAGATTCTCGCCATCCTGCAGGAAGACGCCACCGTGCCGGTGGCAGAGATCGGCGAACAGGTCGGCCTGACCTCGACGCCATGCTGGCGCCGGATCCAGAAGCTGGAAGAGGCTGGCCTGATCCGCAAACGCGTGGCGCTGCTCGACGCCGGGAAGCTCAATGCCGGGGTCACGGTCTTTGTCTCGGTCCGCACCAGCCAGCACAACGTGAAATGGCTGGCGCAATTCCACGGGCTGGTGGCATCGATCCCGGAAGTGACCGAGTTCTACCGTATGGCCGGCGATACCGACTACCTGCTGCGCGTGGTGGTGCCGGATATTGCCGCCTACGACCGCGTCTACAAGAAGCTGATCCAGGGCGCCGAGCTGGCCGACGTCAGCTCCAGCTTTGCGATGGAGCAGATCAAGTACACCACGGCGCTGCCGCTCGATTATGCGTAGGCCGGCACCGGCCCTTCATGCGCATTTGGCAACTAAGGACAGGCACGCCGGCCCCAGCGACACCGCCAGCCCTATCAGCGGCAGCACGGCGCCGTGCTCACGGCTCAGGGAGATCGCATCCGGCCCGGCGGACCAGCCGACGCATGCGACAAAGACCGCCAGGCCCAGGTCCTTCAGGATCTGCACGGCCGACCTCGGGAAGGTGCCGAGCGACGGCCTTCTTGAATTGATCGACGGAGCATTTCATAGGGGGCGTCGCATGCGGGCGGCATGATTGTCAGGGATTGAGCGCAGGCAGTGCGGGCACGGCTTGCCGATGCCGGCGCACCGGCGCCCTGGCGGCATGGCGGCGCAGGGCCTGGGCCAACGGGGTGCCATTCCAGGCGGCCTGGGCGGGCATCGCGCCGTAAAGGTGGCGTTGCAGGCCGGTCACGGCATCGGCAAGGGCGGCATCGCCAGCTGACTCTGCCCACGCTGCGGGGGTGGTGCCGTGGGCGGCGCGCGTCCATGCCCCCAGCGCCTGGCCGGCGCCAGCGGCATTGCCCGCCTGGCAGGCTTGCAGCGTTGCTTCCAGCTGTGCGTCGGCACCTTCGGCGCGGGCGCGCCTGTGCCCGGCCAGCCGCTGGCGCAGCCGGGCCAGCGCCGGCCGGATACGCCACCACAACAGCCCGGCTGCCAGCACAGCCAGCAGCCCCGCTGCCCCCCACAGCAACGTCCGCCATGGCAAACCGCCCTCGCCCGGCAGCGCGCCGGCAGACGGACCGCCCGGGGCCAGCGCGCTGCCCGCGCGCGCGGCAGCCACCACCACCTTGACCGCGGGCGCTTCGGACTTTGCCGGCTTGCGTGTGGCCGGATCGACCCAATCCACTGTCACCGCCGGCAGCGTGTAGTTGCCGGTCCGCTCGAACACATAGGTGATGGCGTCCACGCGCGTGCCGCCCGGCCCGGGCGCGCCCTGGGCGTGGTCGGACAGCCGCGGATCGGCGCTGAAGACGCGCACCCCGCGCGGCGCCGCGGCGTGTGGCGGATGGATCATCATGGCCTGTGTCTGCGGCGCAAAGGTGGTGACGGTGCGCACCAGCGCATCGCCCGCGTGCAGCCGCACGATGCCTTCGTCGTACGCATGGTCCAGCGCCTGCGTCACGGTAAGCCGGGCCACCGGCAGCAAGGGCCGTCCCGCCCCGGCGCCGGCCTTGACCGCGCCGCCGGCGCCCGCGCGGATCCGCGTGGATGGAAAGGTGACACTGCCCTGGCGCGGTGCGCCGTCGTCGCCCGCATAAGTGAAGCGCACGGTCGCGGCTGGCAGCTCGAAGTCGCCGTCCTGCTCGGCGGTAAAGGCATAGGTCTTGCGGATGCCGGCGTAGGCCACCCCATCGATGGTTTCGGTCGAGTTCAGCGCGCGTTCGTCAGGCATGGTGACGACGGCACCCGGCACCTGGAGCAGCGGGAAGGCCGGCGCCGACATGAAGAAGTTGGGCGCCAGGATGGTGACATCGATGCTGACCTGCTGGCCGACCAGCACCGGCTGCTTCGCGCCCACTTCCACGCGCACGATGGGCTCGGCGGCGGCGCGCGCCAGCAACGGCAGCAGCAGCGCCGCCATCAGCAAGACCAGCGGCGCAAGCTGGCGCAGCCACCCGCACTGACACACGGCGCGGCCTCTCATCGCTGCTTCTGCTGCGGCGCGGCCTGCCCCCGCTGCAGGGCGAACTTGCGCTGCAGCAGGTCGGTCGGCGTGGTCTGGATCGCGCGCATCCACATTTCGGCGTCCTGCGTCAGGCCGATAGGCATGGACTGGCCGCCCTGCTCCGGCGGCTTCGCGGCGTCGTACTTGATTTCATCCGGCGCAAGGTCGGGGGGCTCTTCCTCGTCGTTGGGGTCTTGCTTGTCCTTCGGTTCCTGTTGCGCCAGCAGCTTCTCCATCAACGCCAGGTTGGCCGTTGCCGCCGGCCATTGCGGCTGGCGCCTGAGCGCCTGGCGGTAGCGCGCGGCGGCCTGCCGGTACTGGCCCTGCCGCGCCAGCGCATTGCCCTGGTTGTAGTCGGACTGCGGTGAATCGACCAGCGCAAAGCTCTGCACCGCCTGCGGGTACTGGCCGGCGCGATACTGGGCGATGCCGCGCCACATCGCATCGTCGAACAGCGTCGCGGCGCGCGCGAAGTCGCCCTGCTCGAAGGCGCGGCGGCCTTGCTGGTCGTGCGTCAGCCACAGGTCGGCAAAGCGCCACGGGCGCGCGGCATCGGCCTGCTGCGCGCGCAAGCCCGGCTGCGGCGCGGCAAGCGCAAGCGCCAGCAGCAGGCCGGCGGTCCAGCGCACGGTCCAGCCCTTGCGGAACCACAGCATCGCCAGCAGCGTGACCGGCAGCACCAGACACCAGCCTTCATCCTGCCAGCGCGTGCGGTCGCCGGCCTGCGTCTGTTCGAGGTGCGACTGCACATGGCGCTGCACCCACGCCACGTCGTCATCACTGCCCGGCGTAAAGGTGGCGACCGGTACGCCGCTGTCGTCGCCAAAGCGCTTGACCGCCGCCACATCCAGCCGCGCGAACACGCGTGCCCCGTCCTGTTCGACGAAGCCGCCCTCGGCACCCTCGACAGTACGCAGCGGCCCGCCCTGCTGCGTGCCGATGGCCAGCACCACCGGCTGGCTGCGGCCGCTGTGCGCCTGCTCGCGGAAGGCTTTGGCCGCGGCGGGTTCCACGCCGTCGGTCAGGAACAGGATGGTGCCGGGCACCGGCTCATGCGCCAGGTCGGCGTCGATGGTGTGCAGCGCCTGTGCCATGTCGCGCCCCGGCGCCGGCATGATGCGGGTCTGCAGCGCATCGGCAAAGGTCTGCAGCAGGCTGGTATCGTCCGTCAGCGGCAGCACCAGGTGCGTGGAGCCCGCATACGCATAGATCGCCGTGCGGCCGCCGTTGCGGCGCGCCAGCAGCGCCTTGATCTTGAGCTTGGCGCGCTCGAGCCGCGTAGGCGTGACGTCCACCGCGTCCATGGTGCGCGACAGGTCCACGGCAAGCGCCAGCGGCGCCTTGTCGTCAAGGAACGGCGGCCGCTCCTGCCGCCAGCTCGGCCCTGCCAGGGCGATGGCGCCGAGTGCCAGCAGCAGCGCGGTCAGGTGCACCGGGCGCAGCGCCACGCGGCGGCGTTCGCCGATCATCAGCGCGTCGAGCAGGTGCGGCGCGATGGTCTGGCGCCAGCGCCGCCGCACGTCGCCGCGGCGCTGCACCGCCGACACCAGCAGTGCGGCCGGCACCAGCACCAGCAGCCACCACGGGCGCAGGAAATGGAAGTGCGCAAGCGCGTCGGGCAGGGCCGGCATCACCGCCCCTCCCCGCCGGCATTCGCCATCTCGTCAGCCCCTGCAGCCGTGCCGCGCGGGCGCGACAGCCACGCCGAGCAGGTGAACATCAGCAACTGGTACCCCAGCACCAGCGCCAGCGCTGCCCCCAGCGGCCACATGAACAGCTCGCGCCGCGGCCGCCATGACAACGTCTTCTGGTTGTGCGGCGTGATCCGGTCCAGCGTGGCGTAGATGGTCTCCAGCGCGGCCTGGTCGGCACCGAAGAAGTAGCGCCCGCCGGTCTGCGCAGCCAGCCGCTGCAGCACGCCAAGATCGACTTTATCTTCGCCCGAAGCACTGGGGTCGCCGATGCCGATGGCATGCACCACCACCTTGCGCTCTTTTGCGATCCCCCCAGCGCGTTCGGGTGGCATCCGGCTGGCGGTGTCGTTGCCGTCGGTCAGCACGATCAGGACTTTCTCCGGCGCTTCGCTGCGCTCGAACATCTTGATGCCGAGGCCGATGGCATCGCCCAGCGCAGTGCTCGGGCCGGCCATGCCCGGTAGCAGGCCGGTGAGCAGCGTCTGCACCAGCTGGTGATCCAGCGTGAACGGTGCCAGCGGATACGGCGCGTCGCCAAACACGATCAGGCCGATGCGGTCGCCGGGGCGCTTGGCGACAAAACCGCTCACCACCTGCCGCACCGCCTGCACGCGCGGGATCAGCGCGCCGGACGGATCGCGGAAGTCGCGCGTGTCCATCGACTGCGACAGGTCCAGCGCGATCAGCAGGTCGCGCGCCGGCTGCACCTTCTGGATCGGCGCCTCCAGGAACTGCGGCCGCGCCAGCGCCGTCACCACCAGCACCCACGCCAGCGGCGCCAGCACCCATTGCAGCCGGTTGCGGCGCGGCACCACGGCACCGGTGGCCGGTGTCAGGCCGGCAGCGCTGGCCACCTCGCCAAAGAACGGCAGGCGCACCGACGGGCTTTCCTCGCGGTACGGCGGCAGCCACCACCATAGCGGCAGCGGCAGCGGCAGCAGCACGAAGAGCCAGGGGTATTCAAACTGGTACATGGTGCTCCGCGATCCAGCGCCGGCACGCCCCGGCCACGGCCTGCACCTGCGTCTCGGGCCATTGCGCCAGCACCGCGTCGTCGCGGTATTCGGCGTCCTGCACCAGCGCCGCCAGCAGCGGCGCGGCATCCTGTGCGCGCCCGGCATATGCCTGCAGGAATTCAGCCCAGCCGCTGCCGGCCAGACTGGCAACCTGGGCGCGCGGCCACGCGGCCAGCGCCGTGCGCTTGAGCAGCGCCGCCATCTGGCGCAGCGCGGCGACGCGATGCGCGGGGTCACTGCTCAGCGGCAGTCCCGCCAGTTCGGCCAGCGCCTCGCGCCGGTAGCGGTTGGCGCGGTAGCGCCGCCAGGCGCGCCAGCCGGCCCAGGCCAGGGCCAGCAGCAGCAAGGCGCCCGCGATCGGCCAGCCGATAGTCTGCGGCACCCACGATGGCGGCGGCGGCACGGCTACGTCGGCAAGGGTGGCCAGCGCAGCCACGCCCGTGCTGTCTTCGACGCCCGGTGCGGAGCTGTGCGTAAGGCTCATCGCGCCGCTCCTGCGCGTTGCCGCGCTGGTGCCTGCTGCAGCGGGCGGCCCAGCAGCCGGCGCAGTTGCAGCGCCGTTTCCTCTGCCGCCGACAGCGGCAGCAGCGGCACGCCGATGGCGTGGTGCCAGTCCAGCAACGCCTTGCCGTGCGTATCGACAAACTCCGCAATGCTGCGTCGCATGGCCGCGTGGCCGAAGCCCAGTTCCACCTGCAGTTCGCCGTCGCTGACCACCAGCTGGCCGGACTCCGGCAACTCGCTCAGGAAGGGGTCGTGGACCAGCATGGTCAGCACGTCGTTGCGCGCGGCCATTTCCAGCATCAGGTCGCGGGTACGGTCATCATGGCCGTCGAAATCGCTGATGACGATGACCAGGCAGTCGTGGCGCGCCATGCGCGCGGCGCGCTCCAGCGCCGCGTTCAATTGCCCCGCGGCACGCCGCGATGGCGCATCGGCGCGCAGGGCCTGGTTGAAGCGCGCGATGCCGCCCAGCAGCTGTTGCACGGCTTCGCGGCTGCGGCGCGGCGGGAACTCCTCGGTCTTCGCATCGCCGAACACGACGCCGCCGACGCGGTCGCCTTCGGCCAGCACGCGCCACGCGGCCAGCGCCGCCGCCTCGGCCGCGCTGACCGACTTCATCGCGCGCCGGCTGCCGAAGAACATATTGATGCGCTGGTCCACCACCAGCAGCACGGGACGGTCCTTTTCCTCGGTGTAGACGCGCACGTGCGGCTTGCCGGTGCGCGCGGTCACGCGCCAGTCCATGCTGCGGATATCGTCGCCGGGCAGGTACAGGCGCAGTTCCTCGAAGGTCAGCCCGCGCCCGCGCACCTTGGAGGCATGGCGGCCGGCCAGCACGCTGTGCACCGGCTGGCGCGGCAGGAAGTGGAAGTCGCGCGCGGCCACCTCCAGCGCGGCCAGCGCGGCAGCATCCACGCTGACGCCCGGAACCGCCTGCGAAGCCGGCCCTTGCACCGCTGACGGGGCGGCGCGGGCGATGGCACGGAACGGCAGACGCATCGGCATGCCTTCGCCGGCCCTCAAGCCACCGCTACCTGCTGCACCAGGCGGTCGATCGCGGCATCGGCACCGATGCCGGCCGCATGCGCCTCGTACGACAGGATCAGCCGGTGGCGGAAGACGTCGTGCACCACGGCCTGCACATCCTCGGGCGTGACAAAATCGCGCCCGTGCAGCCAGGCGTGCGCGCGCGCCACCTTGTCCAGGCCAATCGAGCCGCGCGGGCTCACGCCGATCTGGATCCACTTGTCGAGGTCGTCGTCCACCGGCTTGGGCGCGCGCGTGGCCTGCACCAGCGTCACGATGTAGCGCTCCACCGCCTCGCTGACATGGATGGCGTGGATCTCGGCGCGCGCGGTGAAGATCGCCTCTGGCGCCAGCCGCACGGCCTGCGCGCCACTACCCGCGGCGCCGCCCGCCTCTTCCTCGCGTGCCAGCTTCACGATGTCGGCCTCGGCCTGGGCTTGCGGATAGCCCACGCTGACATGCATGAGAAAACGGTCCATCTGCGCCTCGGGCAGCGGATAGGTGCCCTCCTGCTCGATCGGGTTCTGCGTGGCCATCACCAGGAACAGCGGCTCGAGCTTGTGCGTGGCGCCGCCGACGGTGACCTGGCGCTCTTCCATCGCTTCCAGCAAGGCCGCCTGCACCTTGGCTGGCGAGCGGTTGACCTCATCGGCCAGCACCAGGTTGGCGAACACCGGACCAGCCTGGAAGCGGAACTCGCCCTTGCCCCCTTCAGTGAAATACACCTCGGAGCCGGTGATGTCCGCGGGCAGCAAGTCCGGCGTGAACTGGATCCGCGACAGCCGCGCATCGAGGTTGCGCGCCAGCATCTTGATGGCGCGGGTCTTGGCCAGTCCGGGCAGCCCTTCCACCAGCAGGTGGCCGTCGGCCAGCAGGCCCAGCAGAAGGCGTTCGATCATGCGCTGCTGCCCCACAATCGATTCGCCCATGCGCTGCTGCAGGGCCAGGACGTCGTCGCGTGCGCTCATGGCGTGTTCCTTGGTTCCGCCGGTGCGCGGCGGGCCGGACGCGCGGATTGGCCGCCGACGAACCAGGCGTAGTAGGGATTGTCGGGATCGGCGCGCATGGCCTGCGTGATATGGCTGGCCCAGGCTTCGCGGTCGCCGCGGTAGGCATCCAGCCCGGCGCGGTAGAAGGTGTGCAGCACTTCCCGCTCGCGGCGCAGGTCGCGCCAGAACGCTTCATCGGCGCCGGCCAGCGGCGGATCGCTTTGCAGCGACAGCAGCCTGGACAGGGTTTCCGGGAAGGCGTCGCGGCGGACCCAGCCGGCGTACTCGATGCGCGGGCGGTCGTCGGTCACGGCCGGCGCGTCGGCCGCATACCAGTCCAGGCCGGCGCGGTCAGTGACCCAGGTCGCCATCAGCGCCGCCGGCGAGCGCACGCCCACGGCCCGCAGCGCGTCCGCTACCTCCGGCTGCTCGAAGCGAGAGCGGATGCGTGCGGCATCCAGCTCCAGCGGCGACAGCGAACCCACCAGCATCATTTCGTGCAGCTCGGTGGTCCACAGCATGGCGTGCGGAAATACGTCCAGGAAGCTGCGCACCAGCATGCGCGTGTCTTCGTCATTCTGCGTCGGCAGCGGCAGCCATTGCGCCACCAGCCCGCCGGGTTGCAGCCGCGAGGCCGCCAGGCGGTAGAAACCGGTCGAATACAGGTTGACCACGCCGGCCGCCGACGGCGGCGGCGGCTCCAGGGTGATCAGGTCGTACTGCTGCGTGCTTTGCAGCAGTTCACGCCGGCCGTCGCGCAGGCGGATGTCCATGCGCTTGTCGGTGGCCACGCCGAAATTGCCCTCGAACATGGGCACGGCGCGCGCCACCGGCGGCAACAGCTCCGCCACCACGCGGTATTCCAGGCCGGGCCAGGCAAGCGTGGCGCCCGCCGTGATGCCGGTACCCAGGCCGATCACCAGGGTGGACTTCGGCGTGCCGTTATGGACGATCAGGGGCAGCAGCGCCTGCAGGCGCATATAGCGCTGAGAGGTCATGGCATCGCCCGAATTGGAAACACCCTGGATATACAGGCGCCGGAAGCGATTGCTGGACGAAGACTGCTCCACCACCGCCACAGTCGCGCCACGGCCCTCCTCATAGAACACCAGTTCGCCACCGCGCGCCCGCGCCAGCAGCGTGGCAAGCCGGTCCGCCGGCGCCAGCGCGGCGGCAATCACCGCCAGCACGCAGATCATCGGCACCGCCCAGCGCGCCACGCGGCCCACGCCGCTACCCAGCGCCACTGCCACCACGCCGACCATGGCGGCCGTCACTGCCAGCAGCGACAGCGTGTGCACCAGCCCCAGGTACGGCACCAGCACAAAGCCGGCCAGCGCCGTGCCAGCGATGCCACCCAGCGTATTGAGTGCCACCACGGTGCCCACGCCGGCGCCGACGTGTCGGCTATCGACGCTCACGCGCAGCACGAAGGGGAACGCCGCGCCCAGCAGCAGCGTGGGCACGAACACGACCGACAGCGCCGCCAGCGCAAAGCTGGCACAGGCCGCCACCAGCGGGCTGGACATCAACCCCTGCACCCATGCAGACAGGCTGCCCTGCGCACGCAGCAGCCATTCGCCCAGCAGCACGAATTCAAGCAATGCCACCAGCCCCGCCCCCGCCACCAGCAGGCCGAAGGCGCCCCAGGGGTCGCGCACCCGGTCGGCATGGCGCGCCGCCAGTGCGCTGCCAATGGCCAGGCCAGCCAGGTAGGTCGCCAGTACCACGGTAAAGGCGAAGGCGCGCGTGCTGAGGAACTGCACGATGGCCTGCGACCAGACCACCTCGTAGCCAAGCGCAATGCCGCCGGCCGCGGCGTACAGCACCAGCGCCAGGCGACCGTTGGCGGCATCGCCGGTGGCCGCGCCTTGCATGGCGGAGGGCGCAACCGGAGCGGCCACGGCTTGCCGGCGCGCTGCCAGCAGCCACGCCACCAGCGCGGCGGCACCGTTAAGCACGCCCGCCGCGATGGCACTGCCGAGGATGCCCAGCAGCGCCACCAGCACAAAGCCGGCCAGCAGCGTGCCGGCAATCGCGCCGGCGGTATTGGCGGCATACAGCCGCCCGCCATGCACCCCCACACGGCCGGCGCCTGGCGTCAGCACGCGCATCAGCACCGGCAACGTACCGCCCATGGCGGCTGCGGGCAGGATCACCAGCACAAAGGGCATTGCCCACGCCAGCCATCCGGTGCGCTGCTCCAGCCAGGAGAACGGCGCCGCCGCATGGGCCAGCGCCACGGTCGCGCCGACGCCCAGCACCAGGACGCCGATTTCGAGCCACGCATACAAGCGCAGCGGATTGCCGTGGCGGTCGGCCACACGGCCGAACAGCCAGCCGCCCAGGGCCAGCCCGGCAAAGAAGGCGCTGACCGCGGTGGTGACCGCGTGCACGTCGACACCCACCACCAGCGACAGCTGGCGGATCCAGACGATTTGGTAAACCAGGCCGGCCATACCGGACACAAACAGTAGAACGGCCGCCCAGAGCCACGTCTGTTCGGCCGCATCGCCCCGCTGCGCCACGGCGGATGCAGGAAATCCGGTCTTCGCGGAGCGCCCCCGGCGCCCGTTGCCACCATTGCCGCCCGGGGCGGCATGAGATTCGATCATGAACTGGACCGTTGGCGCGAAGGCCCGCGCGTACGCGGGCCTGCGCCGGTTTCAACAGCCGTCACAGGTGGACGGCGCTGATGACTGACAGCTTTACTTCTTCTTCATCGCCTCTTCAATCTTCTTGTCGACCTGCTTGCGTACCTGGTCGATGCTGAAACTCGCCGGATGCTGGCTCGGCGGATAGTTGACGAACGTCTCCAGGAACATCGTCGCCTTCAGCGTTGCCATGCCGGTCAGATAGGCGTTCTTGGCCAGCCAGTCGTTGTACTGGTCAGACACGATATCCGCACGCTCGTACGGGTCCATGCGCAGGTTGAAGACTTTAGGCACCCGCAGGCACTTGAACGGGTCCTGCCATACCTGGAAACCGCCCGGCGTAGTCTGCTCGCAGAACACGACCTTCCAGTTGTCAAAGCGCATTGCCACCAGATCGCCGTCGTCGTTGAAGTAGTAGAACTCGTTGCGCGCGCTCTTGTTGGTCTGGCCGGTCAGGTACCCCAGCTGGTTGTAGCCATCGAGGTGCACCTTGGCATTCTTGCTGCCAACAGACGCGCCCTTGAGCAGCCGGTCCTTGATATCGCCATCGCCGGCGGCCGCCAGCAGCGTCGGGAACCAGTCCAGACCGGAGAACATCTCGTTGCTCACAGTCCCGGGCTTGATCTTGCCTGGCCAGCGGATCATCGCCGGGACGCGGAACGCGCCTTCCCAGTTGGTGTCCTTCTCGCTGCGGAACGGCGTGGTTGCCGCGTCCGGCCAGGACCACTGGTTGGGGCCGTTGTCGGTGGTGTAGATAACGATGGTGTTGTCCGCGACCTTCAGGTCATCGAGCGTCTTGAGCAGCTTGCCGACGTCGCCGTCGTGCTCGAGCATGCCGTCGGCATACTCGTTGCCGGACATCCCGCTCTGGCCTTGCATGGACGCACGCACATGGGTGAAGGCGTGCATGCGCGTCGTATTCATCCAGACAAAGAACGGCTTGTCGGCCTGCACCTGCCTGGTGATGAACTTCTGTGCGGCGTCGGTGGTCTCGTCGTCGATGGTCTCCATGCGCTTGGTGGTCAGCGGTCCGGTATCCTCGATCTTGCCGTCGGCCGTGGAGTGCAGCACGCCGCGCGGCGAGAAGTTCTTCACATACGGATCGTTCTTGTCCTTCGGCCAGTATGCGCGCTGCGGCTCTTCCTCGGCGTTCAGGTGGTAGAGGTTGCCGTAGAACTCGTCGAAGCCGTGCTTGGTCGGCAGGTACTCGTCACGGTCGCCCAGGTGATTCTTGCCGAACTGGCCGGTGGCGTAGCCAAGCGGCTTGAGGACTTCGGCAATGGTCACGTCGCGGGCTTGCAGGCCCACGGTCGCGCCCGGCGCACCCACCTTGGACAGGCCGGTGCGCAGCGGCGACTGGCCGGTGATGAATGACGAGCGGCCTGCCGTGCAGCTGTTTTCGGCGTAGTAGTCGGTGAACATCATCCCTTCGCGGGCAATGCGGTCGATGTTCGGCGTGCGGTAGCCCATCACGCCCATGCTGTAGGCGCTGATGTTGGTCTGGCCGATGTCATCGCCGAAGATCACCAGGATGTTGGGCTTCTTGCCCGACGTGTTGACGGCCGCAGGCGCGGAAGCGGCCTCGGGCGCAACCGGCAGATTGGACTGCGCCGGCGGCTGCGCCGGCGTCGCGGACGTATCCGGCACGGCTGCCGGCGCTGGCGTTGCCGGCTGCTGCGCGGCTGGCGCCTGCTGTTTCGGCTCGTCTGCCTTCTTGCAGCCGGCCATGGCC
The DNA here is from genome assembly GCF_000379565.1 of Cupriavidus sp. UYPR2.512. Taxonomy (NCBI): domain Bacteria; kingdom Pseudomonadati; phylum Pseudomonadota; class Betaproteobacteria; order Burkholderiales; family Burkholderiaceae; genus Cupriavidus; species Cupriavidus sp. UYPR2.512. The sequence goes on from NZ_KB902953.1 coordinate 77,928, forward strand.
GCGATGGCAATTGCCATCGCGGCCACGGCAAAGCGCGCGCCGCGCCTTGCCTGGGTGGTCTCTGTCATTCGTTGCATTGCTGCTCCCGATAGTCAAACTGCTTCAACCCTGCGACCGGCACGCGTGGCATGCCGGCTTCCATTTCTGGCTACTTCGCACCAGCCGTGGGGTAAACCTGCTGCCAGTCCTGCTTCATGCTGACCACCGTCCAGCCCTTGGCACGGGCGGCGTCCAGCGCCTTGTCGAGCTTGCCCACCTTCGACTGGCGGTCATAGGCGAACTCGCGCTCGGCATCGTCGTGATGCACCAGCACGCCCATGCGCGGACCGTCGCCGCCGGTGGTGTACTCAAGCATCTGCAGGTCGCCGTCGGAGTTGCCCACGGCAAGGATCGGCCGACGGCCGATATGGCGGTAGATGCCGACCGGCTTGCCCGGCCCGTCATCCACGAACTCCAGCTTGGGGTCGCGCACCAGCACCGGCTCGCCGTCGCGCACCAGGTAGCGCACGACCTGCGAGGAGCCGATCACCTGCTCGGGCGGAATGCCGTAGACGGCCTGGCTCCATGGCCGCATGAACTCGATGGTGCCGCCCGAGACGATGTAGGTCTTGAAGCCGTTGGCGCGCAGGTAGGCCAGCAGTTCCAGCTGCGGTTGATAGACCAGCTCGGTATAGAGCCGGTTGAACTTGGGATGCCGCGATGTCGCCAGCCAGTCGCGGATGGTGCGGTCGTACTCGTCCACGGTCATGCCGCTGTTGGCCGTGGCGATCAGGCCGGCGAGCTGCTTTTCGTTGCGCATCAGGCCCTGCATGTCGTTGGCCATTAGCGCCTTGAACGCAGGGTTGTTGCGCCACTCCGGGTGTTGCGGCGCCGCGGCCCTGACCTGGTCGAGCAGGAAGAAGAACTGGAAGTACAGCGGCTGTTCGCTCCACAGCGTGCCGTCGTTGTCGAATACCGCGACGCGCTGCTCGGGCGGTACAAAATTCGGCGAACCGGGGCGGGTGACATCCCCGATGAACTTCAGCAGCGCCTGCCTGCTGGCGCCGTCGCGCCAGGAAGGGAGCGCCTCGGCGGCGCTTACCTGCGGCGCAGGGGCGTAGGACGGCTGCGCCGCCGTGCTGGCTGGGGGCGCCGTCGTACAGCCGGGCAGGCCCGCCCCCGCAAAAGCCAGGGCCATGGCGATGACGGCCAGGGCGGTTCGGGGCAAACGCAGCCACTGATGCGAGGCGGAGGTAGAAACGTCCATCGAGCACTCCTCCAGTCTGTCCGGCAGCCAGGAAATGACGACAGCGCCGGCGCTACCGCGCCAGCGCCAGCGCTTGCTGCCTGCGCACCTCCGCCCAGCGGCTGTCATCCATCACCAGGCGGAAGCCCAGGTGGGACATGCTGTTGTACGGATCCGTCCCGCGCCGGGCGCTGGGTCGGTAGCTCAGGCAATAGTCTTCATTGCAGAGGAATGAGCCGCCACGCGTGACGCGCTTGGGCGCGTTGACCGGCACGCCGGGTTCAGCGGGATCCCATGAGGCCATCGGACCAACCGGGTTTTCGATTGGCTGCGCCTTGCCGGCTTCGCGCCGGAACTGGTCCGCCCGGTACCAGTCCGCCACCCACTGCCAGGCATTGCCGGTCATGTCGGCCAGGCCGTAGCCGTTGGGCGGGAAAGTGCCGACCGGGCTGGTGCCAAGCGCCCCGCCAGCCTTGGGACTGACCACAGGAAACTGCTGGTTCTGCTGGCCTTGCCAGACATTGGCCATCTGCTTGCCGTCGGGGGCAAACTGCTCGCCCCAGGCATAGGTCGCCTGCTCCAGCCCGCCGCGCGCGGCAAACTCCCATTCCGCTTCCGTGGGCAGCCGCTTGCCGACCCACTTGGCATAGGCCTGCGCGTCTTCATACGACACCTGGACCACCGGGTGGTTGTCCTTGCCTTCGATCGAGCTGCCGGGGCCGGTCGGATGGCGCCAGTCAGCACCGGGCACATAGCGCCACCAGCGCGAGTAGTCCTGCAGCGGCACCGGTCGCGGCGTGCCCACGAAGACCATGCCGCCGGCCATCATGGCGCTGTCGGGCGGGCGCGGTGTGCCGGGCGGCAGCTGGACCCGCAGGGTTTCCCAGTCAGGTGGCCGTTCCGCGGTCGAGACATAGCCCGTGGCATCAACGAACTTGCGAAACTGCGCGTTGGTGACGTGGTGCTGGTCCATCCAGAACGCGTGCACGCGCACCTTGTGGGCCGGCTTTTCGTTGGGCTGCGCCATCTTGCTGTCGCTGCCCATCAGGAATTCACCACCGGGCACGCGCACCATGCCTGCCGGGCCGTTCTTGCCATCGCCAGCGACAATGGCCGGCGCGGTCGGCGTGCGCCCCTTCATATACCAATAGCTGCCGCCGAGGCCGGCAGCGAGCCCGAGACCGAGCAACGCCACGATCAACGCCTTTTGCCCGCTTCGCCGCCCCGCGGACAGTGCAACGGAGCCAGAACGCCCTGCGCCTGTGCCGGGATTGCTGCTCTCACGTCGTCCGCTCATTCACCCTGCCTCTTTGCATACAAAAGTCATGCTAATCCAGCGCAAACAATGATCGCAGATGGCTACAGCGATCAGAAGTCAGCCTTTTCCCGTTTCGGGGGCAGGTGAATTAAGTTTTTCTTTCGCGCCCTGCCGCTATGGCTCGTGCATCATCACAGCCCTTCTCATGGCTTCGGAAGTAAGTATTTGCGATGCCGTGATGAAGATTTTCCTCTGTTGGCGCGCTGGCAGTGACGGGGGTCTTTGCTGCTAGTATGCAATGTCGCAATAATATGAGGGTGAGGCAGCATTGCCTCAACGTGTGATTTCACTGCAGCTGGCGCGGACAGGCATACGCCTGGGGCCGGCATTCCGGCAAGCGCCTGGCCGGCCTTGCACTTCATGTTCCTTGCATATGTCAAAGACCATCGCAAACCGGCTGGCCATGGCTGCCCCCATCCTCTTTGCCTGTGCAGGGGCCCACGCGACCGAAGGCGCCCTGGGGCGACCCGTGACCGGCACCAGCGTGCTCCCCAATGTGGGGATCGTGTCGCCGGAACCCGCGCTCATCGTGAACGTCGGCGAAATCTACCTGGATGGCTCGATCAGCGGCAGCCGCAGCGTGCCCATCGCGGGCAAGGCAGCGCTGGGCGTGGACGGCAAGGTCGCGTTCACCCTGGCGACAGTGATGAAGGTCTGGGACACCGACACCGGCGCCTGGAACTTTGCCTCCAGCTTCACGCTGCCCTATGTCTGGACCAAGGTGACTGCCAACCTCAGCGTGGGCGGGCTGGGGGGCAAGACGCAGGACACCGCGTCGAATCTGTTCGACATTACCTTCGCGCCGATCATCGCGGGCTACCATTTCTCGAAGACCGAACACGTGGCGCTGAGCCTGAACGTGTGGGCGCCGACCGGCAAGTACGATCCCAATGCCCTGGCCAACCCGAGCCTGAACAACTGGACCTTCATTCCGCAAGTGGCCTACACCAAGCTGTTCCCCGAGCACGGGCTTGAGTTCGATGCCGTCGCCGGGATCCAGTTCTACACCCGCAACAACGCCACCGATTACCAGAACGCGCCGCTGTTCACGCTCGACACCATGCTGCTCAAGCGCTTTGCCAACGGCGCCGGCCTCGGGCTGATCGCGGGAACGACGCAACAGCTCGGCGACGACAGCGGCCCGCTGGCCGACCGCCTGAACGGTTTCCGCGGCCATGACTGGGCGGTGGGCCCGATCATCACCTATGACACCAAGATCGGCGCCAGGAGCATGCTGTCGCTGGGCTTGCGCTGGGTGCCGACGGTATCCAGCAAGAACCGCCTGAAGAGCACGAACACGTTCATGGGGACGGCGACTGTCGTCTTCTGAGGCCTGGGCGCTCCCCGGCGGCATGGCAGAATGCGTTCCATGCACCCCTTCCGGCAAGTTGAAGTACGCACGCAATAGTGCCTGCCTTGATCACGCGCAAGCCCTCAACCTTTGCAAGCCTGCAAACTGACATCCATGACCTCAGTTCCCTCCCCATCAACCGGTGCCACCGGCACCAATGCCTCAACCAGCCAGCCTCCCCCGCCTCGATCTCGCCGCCGTCCGGCTCCGGCTCCGGTGCCGCGCGGCCGCTTTGCGTGGCTGACCGGCATGCTCAGCTGGACACTGCTGATTGCCAGCACGCTGTTCTGGTGCGCGCTGCTGTTCCCGCTGGCACTGCTGAAGCTGGTGCTGCCGTTTGCCGCCGTCAGGCGCCGCATCGATCCGATGCTCAACGGCATCGCCACCGCATGGATCTCCGGCAATACCGGCTGGTTCGCGTGGATCCAGCGTGAGCCGTGGGACATCCAGGGCAATGAGGGACTGCGCTATGCCGACTGGTACCTGGTGAACTGCAACCACCAGTCGTGGGCGGATATCTTCGTGCTGCAGCGCTCGCTGAACCGGCGCATCCCGCTGCTGAAGTTTTTCCTGAAGCATCAGCTGATCTATGTGCCGGTGATCGGGCTGGCGTGGTGGGCGCTGGACTTTCCGTTCATGAAGCGCCATGGCAAGACGCAGCTGCGGCGCAATCCGGCGTTGCGGCGCCAGGACCAGGAAACGGCCAAGCGCGCCTGCGCGAAGTTTTCGCTGGTGCCGACCAGCGTAATGGTGTTTGCCGAAGGTACCCGTTTTACCGAGGCCAAGCGCGCGGCCCAGGACTCGCCGTACCGCCATCTGCTCAAGCCCAAGGCCGGCGGACTGGCGGTGGCGCTGAATGCAATGGGCAACAGGTTTCGCTCGCTGATCGACGTCACCATCGTGTACCCGGAAGGCGCGCCAGGCTTCTGGGACCTGGCCTGCGGGCGCGCCGGCCCGGTGCTGGTGCGCATGCGGCAGTTGCCGGTGCCTGCGGCCTTCTGCGAGGCCGACTACGGCAGCGACAAGGCCTTCCGTAAGGAGTTCCACAACTGGCTCGCACGCCAGTGGGAAGCCAAGGACGCGGAAATCGATGCGCTGACGCCGCCGCGCGAAGGCTGAAGCGCTGCTACCCCGGCAGCCGCTCGACTGCCCGCTTCCCCTGTCCCACCGCCGCGGTCAGCGAAGGGCTGCCGGCATTGTCGCTGTTGGCGATGCTGATATTGCCCACGCCGGCCAGCCCGGGCCATGCCGCATCGGGCGCCACGTTCTCACCCGCCAGGCTGTCGGGCATATAGCTGTAGCCGTGCGCCCAGCGGTTGACCGTGATGGCGCGGATCACATCCTTCGAAGCAAAGCCCTTGTGCCCGAGCATGCGGTCAAGCTGCGCGCGGATGTCGCGTTCCAGCGTGTCAAAGGGCGTGCCTAGCAGCAAGGCACGTCCCGCGCGGAAGCGCTCGCGTGCCTGCATACCGCTGTCAGGCACGGTCGGCACATAGAGCATGTGCAGCACGGCCGGATCGGAGGGCTGCCTGCCCGCCGGCGGCTCCAGCCACAGGTCGGTATAGGCCATGGCCGGCGCGTGGATGCGGCGCGTGCGCAGCGCGGCAAACGCCTGCCAGTGATCCAGCGCCACCTTGGTGTAGACCAGCGGCGCCTTGGCCTCGTTGTGCAGCACCTCTTTCTGCTTCGCGGGCAGCGACGGCAGCAGGTACGGGATCATCATGTTGTAGCCGGCCAGCACCACGTGGCGCGCCTCGACGCGATGCAGGTTGCCGCCGAACCCGTAGGTGACGCGCGTGATATTGCCGTCGGGCTCGACCGCGATCGCGGTGCTGTTCAGGCGCAGGCGCACCGGCTGCCCGTCACGGTCCAGCCGGCTGTAGTCGAACGCGGCCGATACCACGTCAGCCGGCCGGGCGATCGACGCCACGCCCGGGATCAGGCTCTGCACCAGCAGCCGTGCCAGCGAGGCATTGCCATCCGGAAACCACAGGCGCGAAGCCGGCGACTTGCCAAGCCGCGCATTGCCCGCCGGCGCGGGCATGTTGGCGCCGGCAGGCAGGCCGATGGCAATGGCGTCGGCAACCGAAATCCCGTCGGCATCGAGCGCATAGGCATCATTGCCGCGGCTGCGCAGGAAGCGCTGCCCGGCCAGGCCGATGCCGGCCTTGTCACGCAGGAAGCTGGCGTAACGCATGGCGCGCAGCGCTGCCGCACGCTCGGCGCCGGACAGTGCCGGCAGGTAGTCGGTGGTGCCGGCGGCCAGCCGCGCCAGCGCGGCGCGGTCCGCCGCGGGCAAAGGCGCGTTGTCCAGGAAGCGCGACAGGGCCGCCGCATCCGGGCCACCGGCCTGCTGCCCGCTGCGGGCATCGATCAGCTCGCCGAACGGATCGCCCGCCACCCACTGGTCGCGCCCGAAATGCTCGGCATCGAAGAACACGGCGCGGCCCATGCCGAGCGCCGCATAGGGATCCGCGGACGATGTGCCAGGCGCACGCGCGGCATCGAGTCCAAGCCCTGCCAGCAGTTCGCGCACGGCGGCGTCAGTACTGGCGCTCGCCGGCATCTCGGCGCTGCCGCCATAGGTCACAAGCCGCTTGCCGCGCACCGTGAACTCATTGCGCTTGGCATGGCCGCCGAAGTCGTCGTGGTTGTCCAGGATCAGGATGCGGCGGTTGGCGCCGAAGCGCCGCCGGTAGAACCAGGCCGCGGCCAGCCCGCTGAGGCCGCCGCCGACTACCACCAGGTCGAAGGCCTCGCGCGCCAGCACGACCGGGTATTTCGCGCCCTCGCGCGCCAGGCTGTGCGCCAGCGTGTAGGTGCCGGGATGGTTGCCGCGCAGGCCGGTCAGCGCGGGTGGGTACGTCACGCCTGCCCCACCCTGCTGCGCGTGCAGCAACTGCACGGGCGCAAGGCCGGCGGCAATGGTCAGGGCGGTGCCGTTGAGGAAGTCTCTGCGCGTAATCGTCATCGGGTGCTCATCGGGATGCGTCACCTGCCGCGGCCGGGCGCTGCGCGGCCAGCGCCTTGCGCCGTGCCGCCACGGCGGCTTCCGGCACCGGCGCGGCGCGGTTGCCCCAGCTGCCGCGGATAAAGGTCAGCACATTGGCCAGTTCCTGGTCGTCCAGCGTCCAGCCATAGCCGGGCATGTGGTAATCCGCTGGCGCGGTGCCCACGCGCGCGGTCACGGCGCCGTCGAGCAGCAGGTTCACCAGCGAGGCCGGGTCGGGATCGGCGACGGTCGGGTTGCCGGCCAGCGGCGGGAACACGCGGGCAAAGCCTTTGCCGTCGGCGGCATGGCAAGGCATGCAGAACACCGCGTACTGGCGCGCACCGGGCACATCGAAGCGGCCCTGCTGCAGTTGCTGCACGGTGGCGGCATCGTGCCGGAACGGCTTGTCGTCGCCGCGCGCACCGGGCAGGGATTTCAGGTAGGCGGCCACGGCATCGAGGTCTGGCGCGCTCATGTACTGGGTGGCGGTGGAGATCACCGTGGACATCGGCCCGAACGAGGTCGCGTGCCCGTTGCGCCCGGTACGCAGGAACTCGGCGATATCCGCGCGCGACCACGCGCCCAGTCCGGTGACCTGGTCGCCGGTCAGGTTGGTCGCGGACCAGCCCTCCACGCTCGCCCCGGACAGGAAATGGCGGCTGCGCTCGTCCAGCCCCTTCTCGGCCAACAAGTTGCCGCGCGGCGTATGGCAGGCGCCGCAGTGCGCCACCGCCTGCACCAGGTAGGCACCGCGGTTCCAGGCTTCGCCGCGCGCGGGGTCGGTGCGGACCGGGCCGTCATCGAGGAACAGGGCGTTCCACGCGGCCAGCAGGCTGCGCATGCTGAACGGCCAACGCATCTGCGGCGCGGGGTTGCGCCGGGTGACCGGCGCCACCTCGGCACGCAGGTAGGCGTACAGCGCCGCCACGTCCTCGGCGCGCATGCGCGCGTACGAGGGATACGGCATCGCCGGATAGAGCCGCTTGCCGTCGCGCGCCACGCCATGCCGCAAGGCGCGGTCGAACTCGGCCAGCGTATAGGCGCCGATGCCGCTGCCGGCATCGGGCGTGATATTGGTCGAATGGATCGTGCCGACCGCGGTGCGGATCGGCAGCCCGCCGGCGAATGGCTTGCCGCCTTCGCTGGTATGGCAGGCGGCGCAGTTGGCGATGCGCGCCAGGTAGCGGCCGCGTTCGATCTGTTGCGTGTCGGTGGCGGCCAGCGCCATGCCCGCGGGCAGCAGCGCCAGCGTCAGGCAGGCCAGCTTGCGCAGCGCGCGGGATGTGGCGATACCAAGTCCTTGGGGCAGGAGAAGCATGAGAGCAGGTTCAGGTCAGGCAGCCGACACCGCCCAGTTTGCCGCCAGCACCAGGCACACCACCAGCCCGGCGGCCACGGCCACGCCGGTCAGGATCAGCGGCACCGGGCGCAAGGTGTCCAGGTCGCGCTGGTGCTCCTGCCCCTGGCGCAGGCCAAAGAAGCCCCACAACACGGTCCGCAACAGCCTCAACGGGTTCATGGCATCTCCTTGCACAACGCCTTTGTGTACGAGAACCGATTATGGGCCGTCCGCGCCAGCCATAACAGCATCAGATAACAGGAAAATTTACGTATCAGTTTGCCTGCCCGGGAGATAATGCGCTCACCCGCCCCGCCCCCCGCCAACCCGCCATGAAACGCTACGAAGCCCTCGCCGAGACCCTGGCCGCCGATATCCGCAACGGCAGCCTGCCGCCGGGCACGCGCCTGCCGTCGATCCGCAAGACCGTAGCCCAGTATGGCGTCAGCCCCTCGACCGCGTTCCAGGCCTATTACCGGCTGGAAGAGCGCGGGCTGGTGCGGGCGCGCGAGCGCTCCGGCTATTACGTGGCGGGACCGGCGCGGCGCGAGCTGCCCCAGCCGCAGGCGCGGCCGTCGCGCCAGGTGTCGACGCAGGTCGACATCTCCAAGCTGGTGTTCGCCGTGCTGGAAGGCGCGCGTGACCGCGAACTGGTGCAGTTCGGCTCGGCCTTTCCCTCGCCCGAGCTGTTCCCGTGGGAGCGGCTGGGCAAGTCGCTGGCGCGCGCCGGCCGCGCGCTCGATCCGTGGTACTCGGTCAACGACCTGCCGCCGGGCAATACCGCGCTGCGCCGCCAGATCGCGCTGCGCTACCTGGGCGCGGGCGCGCCGCAGCCGGCCGAGGACCTGGTCGTCACCAACGGCGCGCTCGAGGCGCTCAACCTGTGCCTGATGGCGGTGACGCAGCCGGGCGACGTGGTGGCGATCGAATCGCCCGGCTTCTATGCCTCCCTGCAGGCGCTGGAGCGGCTGCGGCTCAAGGCCGTCGAGATCCCGGTCGACCCCGCCGAAGGCATCGACCTGGGCGCGCTCGACACCGCACTGTCACGGCACCCGGTCAAGGCGTGCTGGTTCATGACGCAGTTCCAGAATCCGCTCGGCGCCAGCATGTCGGAAGACAAGAAGAAAGCGCTGGTGGCCTTGCTGGCGCGCCACCAGGTGCCGCTGATTGAGGACGATGTCTATGGCGAGCTCTACTTCGGCAACCGCTGCCCGCTGCCGGCCAAGGCCTTCGATACGCAGGGGCTGGTGATGCACTGCAGTTCGTTCTCGAAGACACTGGCGCCGGGCTTCCGCATCGGCTGGGTGGCGCCGGGCCGCTTTGGCGAGGCCATCCAGCGGCTCAAGCTGATGACCACGCTGTCAGCCGGCGTGCCCACGCAGGTGGCGCTGGCCGAATACCTGCAGCACGGCGGCTACGACAAGCACCTGCGCAAGCTGCGCCATATGCTGGAGACGCAGCAGGGCCGCATGATCGATGCCATCGGCCAGCATTTCCCGGAAGATGTGCGCGTGTCCCGGCCGGAGGGCGGGTATTTCCTGTGGGTCGAATTTGCGCCCGGCTTCGATGCATTGGCATTGCACCATGCCGCACTGGAAGCCGGCATCGGCATAGCGCCGGGTCCGATCTTTTCTGCGCGGCAGGGTTACCGCAACTGCATCCGGCTCAACTACGGGCACCTGTGGAGCGACGAGGCCGAGGCTGCTGTCGCCACCCTCGGCCGGCTCATCGCGCAGCAGCAATCCAGCTAGTCGCGATGGCGGCGCAGCGCCCACTCCAGTGCCTCGAATGCGACTTGCACCACCAGGGCCAGCACGGCCGCCGGGATCGCGCCGGCCAGCAGCAGCGCGGTGTCATTGAGCGCCAGCCCGGTGGCAATGCGCTCGCCAAAGCCCCCCGCCCCGACAAAGGCTGCGATGGTCGCCGTGCCCACGCTGATGATGGCCGCCGTCTTGACGCCGGCCAGCAGCACTGGCAAGGCCAGCGGCAGCTCCACATAGCGCAATACCTGGCCGCCCCGCAGCCCGAGCGCCCGCGCCGCATCGCGCATGCCCTGCGGCACCTGCTCCAGCCCGGTCGCGGTATTGCGCACGATCGGCAGCAAGGCATAGAGAAACAGCGCCACCATGGCCGGCCAGACGCCGATGCGGCCCAGCAGCGGGATCAGCATCGCCAGTAGCGCCAGCGACGGCACCGTCTGCAGCACGTTGACCACGCCCAGCACAGCCTGGCCGGTGCGGCGCCGCCGCGCCGCCAGCATCCCCAGCGGCACGCCGACCAGCGTGGCCGCACCGACCGCGCCCGCCACCAGGCCGACATGACGCCGCGCCAGGCGCGTGGTGTCGGGCCCGAACAGCGCGGCAAACAGCCGGCCGCGCGGTTCGGCACCGACATGCGTTGCCGTTTGCCCTGCAGTGCCGGCCAGGAACGCGCGCGCGATCGCGTCGAATGACTGGCCATCGATCTCCGCCGCAGCATTCATGGCAATCATGTCGTCGGCATTGACGCGCCCGGCCAGCCGCTCCAATGCCTGCCAGGCCTGCGGGAAGCGCTGCGGTACGTCGAGGCGGTAGACCACGACCGCGTCGTAGCGCGGGAAGTAGTGCCTGTCGTCTTCCAGCACGCGCAGCTTGTACTTGCGGATCTTGGCGTCGGTGGAATAGATGTCGATGGCATCGACCTGCCCTGCGGCCAAGGCCTCATAGGCGACGCCGTGGTCCAGGCCGACCGGGCGTTGCGGCAGCCCGTAGCGGCTGGCCAGCCCCGGCCAGCCGTCGGCGCGCCCGAGAAACTCATGGGACAGGCCAAGCCTGAATTGCGGCTGTGCCGCCAGGTCGCCCAGCCGGCGCAGATTGCCGGCGCGGGCATCGGAGACGGCCAGCGCATAGGTGTTCTCGAAACCAAGCGGAATCGCGGCGCCCAGGCCCATCGGCGCCAGCGCGCGCCGGATGGCGTCGAGCCCGGCGCCGGGCGGCAGCTTCAGGATCTCCGCGGCCAGCGTGCCGGTGTAGTCCGGATAGAGGTCGATGCTGCCGGCCTTCAGCGCCTCGAAAACGATGGCGGTATTGCCCAGCCCTGGCTGGTGTTGCGCCGTGCCGGGCGGCCCCGCGGCCTGGGTCAGCAGCTCGCCAAGGATGTATGACTCGGTGAAGCGCTTGGAGCCGACGCGCAGCGGGTCGGCCGCGCGCGCCGGCATGATGCCCGCGAGTGCCGCGGCCAGCACCCAGGCCCATGCATGCCACAGCGTGCGCCCTGCACTCCCTTTCTGGCGACTGCCACGGATCCAAGCCAAAGCGTCTGTCCCGATGGTGGGCCGGTGTGCGCCCGGCATCGCTACATCATAGCTGCCGCATGTCCTTATCCAGAAATAGTATTTGCCATATGCATGCTTAAGGCTTCAAAATCCAGATTACACATACATAGCCCCCAGCGCCCGCCCCCATGGAAATCCGGCAACTGGAAGCCTTCGCCGCGGTGGTCACCACCGGCAGCGTCACCGCTGCGGGGCGGCTGCTCGGCCGCTCGCAGCCGGCCATTACGCGGCTGATCCAGGAACTGGAGGCCGAGCTAGGCTTTGCCCTCTTCACCCGCAGCGGCCCGCGCGTCAGCCCGACCGAGCAAGGCTTCCTGCTCTACGACGAAGTGGAGCAGACACTGGCCGGCATGCAACAGATCCGCACACGCGCCGCGGCGCTGGCGCGCGGCGATGGCCGGCCCTTGCGCATTGCCGCAACCCCGGCGCTGGCGGCCGGCCTGCTGCCGCCGGCACTGGCGCTGGCCTTCGAGCGCGGGCTGTGCGCGCCCGAGCGCGTGGCCGTGCAAAGCATCTCCCCGGAACAGGTGGTGCACGCGGTGCTGACCGGCGCTGCCGATATCGGCCTGAACAGCCTGCCGCTGGAACACCGCGGCGTGACCGTGCACTGGATCGGGCAGTCCGCCTGCGTGGCGGCCGTGCGCGCCGACGACCCGCTGGCTGTACAGCCGGCCATCGCGCTGCAGGACTGCCGCGGACGCCGCATCGTCACCATGCAGAACCCGTATCGGCTGCGGCGCCGTGTCGATCGGGCACTGGCCAGCGCCGGTGTGCCGGAGGCTGGCGTGATCGACACCAACACCTCGATCAGCGCGCTCACCCTGGTGCGCGCCGGGCTGGGCATCGCCGTGCTGGAACCCGTGACCGCGCGCGGGCTGCCGCTGACCGATATCGCCGTGCGGCCCATCGATGCCGATATTCCCTTCTACTTCGGCGTGATCACGCCGCAGGCAAGGCCGGCCAGCACAGCGGTGCTGGGGCTGGTGCAGGCCGTGGCCGATGCCGCCGCGGGGCTGCTGCCCGACCTGGTCCGGCGCGAGCCCGCCGAACATGGCGCGCTGCTGCAATCGCTCTATGGGGATGCCGGCGATGCCGGCGACGACAACGACAAGCTCACACAAGACGCCGGACTCCCAAGCCATGACTGACCTCTCCTCTCCCACCCCCACGGGCCTGGCCGCGCTCGAAGCGCGTTTGCGCCAGGACCTGTCCTGGCTGGAACTGCCCGCCAGGGCCTGGACCGTGCCGCGCATCCAGGACGGCCAGGAAGTCCTCGACGTGGCCGTCATCGGCGGCGGCATGGCCGGGCTGGCTGCTTGCGCCACGCTGACGCAGCTCGGCATCCGCGTGCGGGCCTTCGACCGTGCACCGGCGGGCCTTGAAGGGCCCTGGGCCACCACCGCGCGCATGGAAACCCTGCGTTCGCCCAAGCAACTGACCGGCCCCGCGCTGGGCATGCCGGCGCTGACCTTCCGCGCCTGGTTCGAAGCGCAATTCGGCGAAGCCGCCTGGGAGGCGCTGGACAAGATCCCCCGGCTGCAATGGATGGACTACCTGCGCTGGTACCGCCAGGTGCTGGCGCTGGATATCCGCAACGACCACCAGATCGATGCCATCGTGCCGCGCCCGGACGGGCTGGTGGCGCTGTCGATGCAGACCCCGGACGGCCCGCGGACTGTGCTGGCCCGCCGCGTGGTGCTGGCCACCGGCCGCGATGGCCTGGGCGGTGCCTATGTGCCGCCGATGGCGGCCCACCTGCCGCGCCACCTGTGGGCGCATTCGTCCGACGAGATGGACTACGCCTTGCTGCGCGGCAAGCGCGTGGGCGTGGTCGGTGCGGGCGCATCGGCCATGGACAGCGCGGCAACCGCGCTGGAAGCCGGCGCCGCCAGCGTGGAAATGTTGATCCGCCGCGCCGACATCCCGCGCGTCAACAAGGGCAAGGGCGCGGGCAGTCCCGGCCTGGTCCACGGCCATCCCATGCTGTCCGATGAATGGAAATGGCGCATCCGCCATTACATCAACGCGCAGCAGGTGCCGCCCCCGCGCGGCAGCACCTTGCGGGTCTCGCGCCATGCCAATGCGCGCTTCCACCTGGGCTGTCCGATCGAAGCGATCGAAGCGATCGAGCCGCATGGCGACGGCCTGCGCGTGCTGACGCCCAAAGGCGTGTTCGAGCTGGACTTCCTGGTGTTCTCCACCGGTTTCCGCATCGCACTGCAAACCCGGCCCGAGTTCGCCGCCTTCGCCGCGCAGGTCCGCTACTGGCGCGACCGCTACAAGCCCCGCCCCGGCCAGGAAGACCAGGAGCTGGCCGACTCGCCAGACCTGGGCCCTGCGTTCGAGTTCATCGAGAAGACGCCCGGCGCCTGCCCCGGGCTGTCGCGCATCCACTGCTTCTGCTATCCGGCCGCGCTGTCGCACGGCACGGTGTCGGGCGACATCCCGGCCATCAGCGACGGCGCGCGCCGGCTGGGCCAGGGCATTGCCGGGCTGCTGTACCAGGAAGACGTGGAGATCCACTACGCCAACCTGGAAGCCTATGCCGAGCCCGAAGTGTTCGGCGACGAATGGACGCCGGCGCCATGAGAACCCTGAGGGGCGCCCTCACCCGCTGGCCCTGGCGCTGGCTGCTGCGCCGCCTGTTGCAGGCCGCCGTGGTGGTGCTGGTGATGACGGTAATCGTCTTCGCCGGCCTGCACGCCATCGGCAATCCGGTCGACATCCTGATCGGCCAGGACGTTGACCAGGTCGACCGCGCCCGCATCATCGCCGCGCTGGGGCTGGACCAGCCGTTGTGGCGCCAGTACCTGGGCTTTCTCAACGGTGCGCTGCACGGCAACCTGGGCAACAGCTTCGTCTACAACGTGCCGGCGATCCAGCTGATCCTGCAGCGGCTGCCGGCCACGCTGGAACTGGCGGTGGCGGCACTGCTGCTGGCCGTGTTGGTGGGCGTGCCGCTCGGGCTGTTCGCCGGGCTGTATCCCGAGCATCCGCTGTCGCGCGTGCTGATGACCGGCAGCATCGTCGGCTTCTCGCTGCCCACGTTCTGGGTCGGCCTGATGCTGATCATGGCCTTCAGCGTGCGGCTGGGCTGGCTGCCCTCGGGCGGGCGCGGCGCCACCGCGGAATGGCTGGGCGTGCCCTGGTCCTGGCTGACCGCCGACGGACTGCGCCACATGATCCTGCCGGCCATCAACCTGTCCTTGTTCAAGGTCTCGCTGGTGCTGCGCCTGACGCGCGCCGGCGTGCGCGAGGTGCTGCCGCAGGACTGGGTCAGGTTCGCGCGCGCCAAGGGCCTGTCGCCGCTGCGCGTGGTGCTTGGCCACGTGCTGCGCAACACCATGATCCCGCTGGTGACGGTGCTGGGCCTGGAGTTCGGCTCCACCATCGCCTTCGCGGTGGTGACCGAGAACATCTTCGCCTGGCCCGGCGCGGGCAAGCTGATCCTGGACAGCATCAACGCGCTGGACCGGCCGGTGATTGTCTCCTACCTGGTGGTCGTGGTGTGCCTGTTCGTCACGCTTAACCTGATCGTCGACGTGCTCTACAAACTGCTCGATCCGCGCGTGCGGCTGGAGGGCGCGGCATGAACGCCAGCGACAAGCCAACTGCCATCCCGGCCGCAGAGTTTGTCCCGTCCGCGGCGCCAGCGTTGCGGCGCGAATCGCCGTGGCGCCGCCTGGTGGCCGATTTCCTCGCCTCGCGCACCGCCGTGTTCGGGCTGGCGGTGCTCGTGCTGCTGGTGCTTGCCGCACTGCTGGCGCCGTGGATCACGCCGCAGAACCCCTATGACCTGCTGCAACTGGACGTGATGGACGCGCGCCTGGCGCCCGGCAGCGCCAGCGGTGCCGGCACCTACAGCTACTGGCTCGGCACCGACGGGCAAGGCCGCGACATCCTGTCAGGCATCCTCTACGGCCTGCGCATCAGTCTGGTGGTGGGGGTCGGCTCGGCAGCGCTGGCCGGCGTGCTCGGCACCCTGCTGGGGCTGCTCGCGGCCTATGCCGGCGGGCGCGTGGACAGCCTGATCATGCGCACCGTGGACCTGCTCCTGTCGTTCCCGTCCATCCTGGTGGCGATGATGATCCTGGCCTTCCTGGGCAAGGGCGTGGGCAACGTGGTGCTGACGCTGGTGATCCTGGAGTGGGCCTACTACGCCCGCACGGCGCGCGCCCAGGCGCTGGTGGAAAGCCGGCGCGAATACGTGGAAGCCGCGCGCGGCCAGGGTATCGCGCACTGGCGCATCGTGGTCGGGCACATCCTGCCCAACTGCATGCCGCCGCTGATCGTGATCGGCTCGCTGCAGGTGGCGCGCGCGATCACGCTGGAGGCCACGCTGTCCTTTCTAGGCCTGGGCGTGCCGGTGACCGAGCCCTCGCTCGGCCTGCTGATCGCCAATGGCTATCAGTTCATGCTGTCCGACGAGTACTGGATCAGCTTCTTCCCGGGCATCGCACTGCTGCTGACCGTGGTGGCCATCAACCTGGTGGGCGACCGCCTGCGCGACGTCCTCAACCCGAGGCTGCAGAAATGAGCGCGCGCACCACGCCATCGGCTGCCCCCACGCTGGAAGTGCGCCACCTGCGCACCCACTTTGACACCCGCAACGGCGCGCTGCGGGCGGTGGACGATGTCTCGTTCACCGTGGCCCGCGGCCGCATCCTGGGGCTGGTGGGTGAATCCGGTTCGGGCAAGTCGGTCACCGGTTTCTCGATCATGGGGCTGGTGGATGCGCCGGGGCGCGTCGCCGGTGGCGAGATCCTGTTCCAGGGCCGCGAGCTGACCCGCATGCGCCCGGCCGAGTTGCGCCAGCTGCAGGGCAACCGCATCGCCATGATCTTCCAGGATCCGATGATGACGCTGAACCCGGTGATGCGGATCGACGCGCAGATGATCGAGGCGGTGCGCGCGCACGGCAAGGCCAGCCACCGGCAGGCGCGCGAGCTGGCCCGCGACACGCTGGGCATGATGGGCATCCCGAGCCCGGACGAACGGCTGCTGGCCTACCCGCACCAGCTCTCCGGCGGCATGCGCCAGCGCGTGGCCATTGCCATCGCCATGCTGCACCGGCCCGACCTGATCATTGCCGACGAGCCCACCACGGCGCTGGACGTCACCATCCAGGCGCAGATCCTCTCGGAAGTGCAGGCGCTGGCACGCCAGCACGGCACTGCGCTGATCTGGATCACGCACGACCTGTCCGTGGTGGCGGGCCTCGCCGATGAAGTGGCGGTCATGTACGCCGGCCGCATCGTCGAGCAAGGCCCCGTCGACGACGTGCTGGACCACCCGCTGCACCCTTACACCACCGGCCTGATTGCCAGCCTGCCGAGCCTGAACCAGCGCGGCCAGCGCCTGCGGCAGATTCCCGGCATGACGCCCGACCTGGCCGCGCTGCCGCCCGGATGCGCGTTTGCCGCGCGCTGCCCGCGCGCCAGCGCCGCGTGTGCCGAAGCGCCCGCCATCAGCACCCCCGCGCCGCTGCGCCAGGTGCGCTGCTTCCACCCCGGCCAGCTGGCCGCCAGCATGGAGCCGGCATGACCGTCAGCGAACTCGAACTGCATCCCGCCCAGGCGGGCCACGCGCAATCGGTGCCTTCGGCAGCAAGCGGCAGGCCGCCGCTGGTGTCAGCGCGCGCGCTGGCCAAGCGCTTCGGCGAGCGCAAGCCGGGGCGCATCGGCCAGGCGCTGGAACGCCTGGGCTGGTCCGAACCCGCGCGCATCACCCACGCCGTGGATGGCGTGGACCTGGAACTGAAGCACGGCGAAGTGCTCGGGCTGGTGGGCGAGTCCGGCTGTGGCAAGTCCACCCTGGGGCGCATGATCGCAGGCCTGCTCGACCCGTCCGCCGGCGAGATCCGCATCGACGGGCGCAGTCCCGCCAGCCTGGACCGCGCCGCGCGGCAGGCGCTGCGGCTGAAAATCCAGATGGTGTTCCAGGACCCCTACGCCAGCCTGAACCCGCGCCTGCGCGTGGACCGCATCGTTGGCGAGGGCGCGCGCCTGCAAGGGCTGGTGGATGCGGCCGGCTTCGACGACTACGTCAGCGCGCAGCTGCAGCGTGCCGGACTGGACCCAAGGCTGCGCCAGCGCTACCCGCACCAGTTCAGCGGCGGCCAGCGCCAGCGCATCGGCATCGCCCGCGCGCTGGCGGTACAGCCGGAACTGCTGGTATGCGACGAGGCAGTGGCGGCGCTGGACGTCTCGATCCAGGCCCAGGTGCTGAACCTGTTCATGGACCTGCGCGAGCAGCTCGGCCTGAGCTACCTGTTCATCAGCCACGACCTGGGCGTGGTCGAACATATCTCCGACCGCGTGATGATCATGTACCTGGGCCGCGTGGTGGAGAGCGCGCCGACCACCGAGATCTTCCGCCGCCCCAACCACCCGTACACGCAGGCGCTGCTCGCTGAAATCCCGCGCCTGGACGCACGCCACAAGACCTTCACCGCGATCCGCGGCGAGATCCCCAGCCCGCTGGCGCCGCCGGCCGGCTGTCATTTCCACCCGCGCTGCCCGCACGCGATGCCGCGCTGCGCGGTGGAGGTGCCCAGGCTGCGCGGCATCGCCGTCAACCATTTGAGCGCCTGCCATCTCAACGATGGCTGACGCCGTATTGCCCTCTTTTTGCCCCGCCCATTCCAGAAACCGCCCCGAGGAATCGCCCCATGAAACGCTCGCTGTCCTTCTCCTTGCGCGCCACCGTGGCCGCCGTGCTTTGCGCCGGCGCGACAGTGGCATCCGCGCAGTCACTGACGATCGGCTTTGCCGACCCGCTGTCGTCGCTGGACCCCCAGCTGAACAACCACGCCGGTGACCGCTCGGTGGACCTGCACTTCTGGGACCTGCTGGTCGAAAACAAGGACAACAAGCTGCAGCCTGGGCTGGCGCTCTCATGGAAGGCCCTGGACGACAAGACCTGGGAGTTCAAGCTGCGCCGCGACGTCAAGTGGCAGGACGGCAAGCCCTTCACCGCCGAGGACGTGGTCTTCTCCTACCAGCGCGCACGCAACGTGCCGGGCAGCGTGGCTTCGTTCTCGGGCTACCTGCGCACCATCGAATCGGCCACTGCAAAAGACCCGTACACGCTGCTGGTCAAGACCACCATCGCCAACCCCGACCTGCCGCTGAACCTGGCCTCGGTGCATATTGTCAGCAAGCACGTGGGCGACAAGGCCAGCACCGAGGACTACGACGCGGGCCGCGCAGTGGTAGGGACCGGCCCCTACAAGTTGGTCTCGTACACGCCGGGCGACCGCGTGATGATGGTGCGCAACGACGGCTACTGGGGCGGCAAGCCGACCTGGCAACAGGTCAATTACCGCTACATCAACAACGGCCCGGCGCGCACGGCGGCGCTGCTGTCCGGCGACGTGGACGTGATCGACAAGGTCTCGGTGTCTGACCTTGCCAAGCTCAAGCAATCGCCCGGCGTCAGCGTGTTCCCCTACAACGGCCTGCGCGTGATGCTGCTGCAGCCGAGCTTCAAGCCGGGTCCCAACCCCAACATCACCGACAACGCCGGCAAGCCGCTGGACAAGAACCCGCTGCTTGACGTGCGCGTGCGCCGCGCGCTGTCGCTGGCCATCAACCGCGAGGCCGTGGTGGGCCGCATCTTGCAGAACACCGCCACCGTAGCCAATCAGTGGATGCCCAAGGGGACGTTTGGCTACAACCCCGAGGTCAAGGACATTGCCTATGACCCCGCCCAGGCCAAGAAGCTGCTGGCGGAGGCCGGTTTTCCCGACGGTTTCAAGCTGACCATCCATGCCCCTAACGACCGCTACCCGCAGGGGCCGGAAACGGCGCAGGCCGTGGCGCAGTTCTGGACCCGCGTGGGCGTGAAGACCCAGGTGGAGGTGGTGCCCTGGTCGGTCTACTCCGGCCGCGCCAACAAGAACGAGTACGCGGTCAGCATGCTGGCCTGGGGCAACGGCACCGGCGAGGCCAGCTATGCGCTGGTCAACGTGCTGGCCACCGTGGACGCGAAGAAAGGCCTTGGCGCCTCCAACTGGGGCCATTACAGCAACCCGGCCGTGGACCGCGCGCTGGAGGAATCCACCGCCGAGTTCGACATAGGCAAGCGCGAAGCCATCCTGCGCCGCTCGGTCAGGCTGGTGTCCGATGACGTGGGCGTGCTGCCGCTATACCACTACCAGAACATCTGGGCGGCGAAGAAGGGCCTGAAGGTAGCGCCGATGACCAGCGACCGCACCGCCGCCATGATGGTGACGCGCACGGGCAAGTGAGCATGGCCACGATGACCGCCCCCACCCTTGCCGTCACTCCTGCGGATGCGCTCATCGACGTGCCGCGCCGGATCGCCATCACCGGGCTGCAACCCGGCGAGACCGTGGCCGTGAGCACGCGCACCGTGCGCGGCCGCGACGTCGCCTGGGCCAGCCAGGCCGAGTTCATTGCCGCCAGCGACGGCAGCGTGGACCTGGAGCGTGACGCGCCGGTGCGCGGCAGCTACAGCGGCGTGGCGCCGATGGGCCTGCTATGGGCGCAACGCCCGGTGGCATCGGACAGCCGCGAACTGTTCCATGCGGATGCCACCCGGCCGCTGGTGACCGGGATCACCGTCAGCGCCGCCGGCGGCGAAGCGCGCGGCGAGCTGGTGCAGCGGCTGGCCACGCCAGGCGTGGTGCGCGAGGACATCCGCGCGGACGGGCTGGTCGGCACGCTCTACCGCCCGCCAAGCCCCGGCCCGCATCCGGCGGTGATGGTGCTCAACGGCTCCGGCGGCGGCATCAACGAACCGCGCGCCGCGCTTTATGCCTCGCATGGCTATGCCGCACTGGCGCTAGGCTACTTCAAGGCGCCGGGCCTGTCGGACTACATTTCCAACACGCCGCTGGAATACTTCGAGCGCGGCCTGCAATGGATGCATCGCGAACTGCAACCCGCGCACGGCTTCATCGCGCTGTCCGGGCAGTCGCGCGGCGGCGAACTGGTGCTGCTGCTGGGCGCGACCTTTCCCGCGCTGGTGTCGGCGGTGGTCGGCTACGTGCCGGGCGCGGTGGTGCATAGCGCGCAGAATGCCGCCGACCCGGCCATCGGCCGCGAGGGTGCGGCCTGGCTGCACCAGGGCAAGCCGCTGCCACATGTGTGGGAGAACAACCCCGACGCCAGCTGGGCGCCGTTCGATGAAGGCCCGGCGCCACACCGGCACGAGCGCGCCATCCTGACCGCGCTGAAGAATGCCGACGCCGTGGCGCGCGCCCGCATCCGGGTGGAGCAAATCCGCGGGCCGGTAATGCTGCTGTCCGGCACCGACGACGGCTCATGGCCGTCCAGCCTGTATTCGCGCATGGTCGCCGACAAGCTGGCCGATGCCGGCCATCCGTATCCGGTCGAGCACCTCGACTTCGAAGACGCCGGCCATGCCATCCTGTTCCCCTACGTGCCGACCACGCAGGCGGTCTACGCGCATCCGGTGTCCCGCCGTATCAGCACCACGGGTGGCACGCCCGCGGCCAATGCCGGTGCCGACGAGGTGTCCTGGCGCGGCGTACGCGCATTCCTGGCGCGGGCCGTGACCGCGCGCCAGCAGGCCGCCGGGGACTGAAGCTCACGGCCGAGCCAACACGACAACACACCCTTCGACACTCCGGGAGTCCTCGCATGACCCAAGCCAACGCTGCCGCCACCGACGTGGTGGATCAAGTCGCCGGCCTAGGAGACTGTCGGATTTTCGGGATCCCCGGTCGTCCGGCGGGACGGGNTGGGCGTTAATAAATTAACAAGTTTCTGAGAGAGTCCATAGGTGAGTCGCTTCGTGCCCGTTGATCGTCAGACCGACTATCTGTTGCCGCCGTCAGTGGAGGACTGGTTGCCCGAAG
Organism: Cupriavidus sp. UYPR2.512; assembly: GCF_000379565.1. Taxonomy (NCBI): domain Bacteria; kingdom Pseudomonadati; phylum Pseudomonadota; class Betaproteobacteria; order Burkholderiales; family Burkholderiaceae; genus Cupriavidus; species Cupriavidus sp. UYPR2.512. Next base: position 99,313 of record NZ_KB902953.1, read on the forward strand.
GTCATCTGGCGCGGTTCGTGGTGGAAGTCATCGAGCAGATGGACCTGTCGGAGCTGAGCGGGGCGTACGCGGGTCGCGGCATGGCGGCGCATCACC
>NZ_KB902954.1:0-4446 GCF_000379565.1 Cupriavidus sp. UYPR2.512
CAGTTGCCGTTCGGACCGAATGCTATACAGAACCTGCAGCAGCATCGCGCGCAGCAGCTTCTCCGGCGCAATGCTCGGGCGTCCGCCCTTGATATCGGCTTCGTACATGCTTGCGAACAGCCGATCCATCTTCGTCAAGGCCTGGTTGACCATGGTGCGGATCGGGCGCAACGGATGCGCTTGCGGCACGAAATCTTCGAGTCGCAGCATGGTGAACAGGCTTTCGGTGAAGGTGTCGGCGCCGCGCATGAATCTCGGATGGAGTGTCAACGCCTTGGCACGCTACCGCGCTGACTTCGGGCTAGGTATTTCAGCTGCCTGTTAGGGAAGAGATCATGAACCTCAATAGCCGCCACGGCAATCAATGCGGAGAAGAAAACCAGCCAGTGGAGGGTTCTCATCGCGAGGGTGTACCTGGCTTCTGCATTCATCGTGGCATCTCCATCGGATCAACATTTGTCATGGTGTCGTGAGGTAGCGTTTCCTGGTGTCGCACTGTCGGTTGGGTGAGTGTCGTCAATTCGCAAGCTGGCTCAGTCGTCGAAATCCCACATCCGGTGAAGGTCAAGACCGAGTCGGCTGTCGGCTTCCAGTGCATCGACCCGCGCAAGCCGTTCGGCCAGCAACACCTCGGCAAGGCTGCGGCGTACCGCGAGCAGTTCTGCCAGGCCGGACTCGCCTGCGCGATAGGCGCGCGTCGCGCGATCCGACGCGGTGCGTTGCAGGCTCGCGGCCTCGGCCTGAGCCTGCGCCGACGAGCGCCTTCCAACCAGATTCCGGTACTGCACGTCGAATTCCGTGCCGAGCCTGCGCTCGGCCGCCATGCGGCTGCGCGCGGCGGCGTCGGCGTCCGCAGCCGCGGCCGTGGCGGCCGCGAGGCGATGATCGCCGCCAAGCGGCATGGCAACGCTGACGCCAAGTATGCGCTCCGCTCCGCCCCGCTCGATCATTACAAACATCCCGACCGTTGGATCAGGCTTGCGCTCCAAGTCCGCTCGAGCGGCCTGCTGTAGCGCCTGCGCTTCCTGCGCCATCGCCAGCCGGTACTCATGGCTGCCCCGGACGTAGTCCGTTCGCAGCGCCTCGGGCGGCTCGTGGGGCACCGGGGGCAGCGCTGCACCCGCCAGAGGGCGGGGTTCCCCCAGCCCGGGAAACCGGCCACGCAATTCGGCCAGCGCCGCCTGCTCGGCTGCGGCGGCCGTCGCGAGCGCTGCCTGCGTGCGCGCGTGATCCGATGCGGCCAGTTCCCCGTCGAGCCGCGCGGCGTCGCCCGCCTGGATGCGGCGGGTAGTTATGGCGACCAATTCGCCGGCTGCGCGGACGTTATCCTGCGCGGCCAGGCGAGCCTGTCCCGCACGCATCACAGCGAAGCACAGGGCCAGGACCTGGCGCGACGATTCGTGCCGGGCATCCATCACGGCAAGGTCGCCGGCTTCGGCGGTCGCATGGGCCAGCCGCGCATCGGCGTCGGCCTTGCCCCACAGCCGCAGCGGCCGGTCCACGGCTATCTGCCCTTCAGGGAAACGCTGGGTTGGCTCCCGCACGCTGCGACCCTGACCCACCGCACGCACCACCGTTTCGGCCGTGCCCGCACGGATCCCGACGGCGCGCGCGAGCGTGGCATCCCGTCGTGCCTCGGCGGCCATCACATCTGGCGAACCGGCAATGGCTTCTCGCACGACTGCCTCGTCAGGCAGATAACCGTGCGCACCGCTGGCTTGCGCCGCAGCACTCCAGATGGTCATCGTGCTGACCGTTGCAGCAAGGGTGACATACAGCTTGCGCGTCATTGCAGCTCTCCCTGTCGGGTGGCAGGCCGCTGTCCCGGCAGGCCGAAATACTCGAACAACAATGGAAGAAGGAGCAGCGTCAGCGCCGTCGAGGAAACGAGGCCACCTGAGACAACAATTGCCAGTGGGCGCTGGATCTCGGATCCAGGCCCGCTTGCCAGCAACAGCGGTATCATTCCCAGCGCCGTGATGCAGGCGGTCATCAGAACGGGGCGCAAGCGGTCCCGGACGCCGGTCCGGACGGCCTGCGCCATGTCGAGTCCGGATTCCAGCAGCGTATTGAAGTGCGACACCAGTACGACCCCGTTGAGCACCGCGATGCCGAGCAGCGCGATGAAGCCGACCGACGCCGGAACCGACAGGTATTCCCCCGACAGCCGCAACGCGGCGATGCCTCCCACCAGCGCGAATGGAATGTTGGCGAGCACCAGTACGGCCTGACGCACCGATCGGAATGTCAGCGTCAGCAGGAAGAAGACGGCGGCCAACGCCATCGGCACGACCAGAGCCAGACGTGCCGCGGCTCGCCGCTGGTTCTCGAATTGCCCGCCCCAGACGATACGCAGGCTCTTGGGGAGCGTCTTGAGATTGGCGACTGCCGACTGCGCCTCCTGAACGAAGCCAGCCAGGTCGCGGCCTTCCACGTTTGCCTGGATTACCGCGAATCTGGCGCCGTTCTCATGATTGATCCGCACGGGGCCGTCCACCCGCTCAAGGCTCGCCAATGATGTCAGTGGCCAGGCCCGGCCGTCCGGCGCCGTGACCAGCAGGCTGGCAAACGCCTCGGGCGCCTGGCGCAATGCCGCTCCGCCACGCAGGATCAGTGGCGTGCGGAGGATCCCCTCCGGCACCACGCCGATGCGGTCGCCCTCCACCAGCGCGCGCAACTGCGCCTGCAGGGCGTCTCCGGTAAAGCCCGCCTGGCCCGCGGCGGCGCGGTCGAGGGACACTTTCAGGTATTGCACGCCGCTGTTGCTGGGAGCAATCACGTCGGCCGCCCCTTTGATGCCACGCACGGTCGTCGCAATAACCTGCGCCGCCGCGTCGATGGCCGCGAGGTCGCTACCGAATAGCTTGATGGCAACGTCGCCGCGCGTGCCGGTCAGCATTTCTGAAACACGCATCTCAATGGGTTGCGTGAATCCATAGATCACACCGGGAAAGCGTTCCATCACGCGCCGAATCGCCTCGGCAATGTCGTCTTTGCTGCCACGCCACTGATCCTTGGGCTTTAGCACCAGGAAGGTGTCGGTCTCGTTCAGGCCCATCGGATCCAGGTCCAAGTCGTCGGAGCCGGATCGCGCCACGATGGAACGGATCTCCGGGACTTCCTTCAACAAGTCCTGCTGTACACGCTGGTCCAGATCAAGCGAAGCCGCAAGCGACACGGACGGCGTCTTCTGAAGCTGCACGATCAGGTCTCCCTCGTCCATGGTCGGCATGAAGGTCTTTCCCACGGATAGGTACAGCACGGCGGCACCGGTCAGCGCCACGCCCGCGGCGCCGAAGACGGTGCGGCGGTGCGTCGTGCTCCAGTCCTGCATTCGGCCAAAGCCGGCCGACACCGTGCGCATCAGCCAAGGGGGCTCGTCGGCGTGCGAGAGCAGCAGCCACGATGCCACCGCCGGGACGACCGTGAATGCAATCACCACCGAAGACGCCAGCGCCAGCACGATTGTGAGTGCCACCGGCGCGAACAGCTTGCCCTCAAGTCCCTCCAGCGACAACAGCGGCAGAAAGACGATGGCGATGATGGACACACCGGCCAACATCGGCAGGGCCACAGCTGCCACCGCGTGCCGAATCACCGCGCAGCGCAGCGCCTCATCGGTCTTGTGAGCTTCGGCTCGTGCCAAGGCCGTCTCGATGTTCTCTACGACTACCACGGCGGCGTCCACCAGCATGCCCAGCGCGATCGCCAGGCCGCCGAGGCTCATCAGATTCGCAGTGAGTCCCGTGTAGCGCATCAACAGGAAGGTGGCGAGCATCGACAGTGGCAATGTCGCCGCCACGACCAGTGCAGCGCGCACGCCGCCGAGAAACAGGTACAGCGTGACCACCACCAGCACGCCGGCCTCGGCCAGCGCGCGGACCACGGTGTTCGCCGCGCGTGTTACCAGTTCCCCGCGGTTGTAGAAGATCCTCGTCGACATGCCCTTCGGCAGACTGGTCGCCAGCTCGTCTAGCCGCGCCTGTACCGCCTGCACCAGTTTGCGCGCATCGGTACCGCGCAGACCCAGCACGAGCCCCTCCACTGCCTCGCCCTGCCCGTCCTTACTGACCGCGCCGTTGCGGGTGGCCTCGCCAGGTCGCACGGTGGCCACATCGCCTACTGTCACGGCTGGCGCGCTGGTAAGGCTCCGTGTAGCTTCCACGACAATGGCGCGCAAGTCATCGAGCCCCCTTATGCCCACCTCATTACACACAACTCCTGGCGGCTGGTGCGCCGCAGAAAGTCGTTTACGGTCAATGACATAGCGGGTGGGGTTGTAAACTCTTTCGGATTGTCGTTCACTCTTGCATTTTGGACGGCACATGCAGCGAGAGGCAACGAGTTGGGCAGCGGCAGAATTCAAGGACATTGACTTGGGCGACCAGCGCCTGAATAAGCGGGCGGTGCTGCTAGCGGAGCGACTCGCAGAGAAGCCGACGGCAA
>NZ_KB902955.1:0-4433 GCF_000379565.1 Cupriavidus sp. UYPR2.512
AAGATCACGACGTTTATCAGAAGTTCACATATGTTGGTCGTACCCACTCATCCCTTGCTCCTCTCCGCCTTCGTGCTGGCAGATTCCGCTTCGCCTCGCGGCTGGGCGTACCGGTTATCCGGCGGCTACGTTGTCCCCAGAGCTTCACACCGAGCTGTTACCGGCTCCGCATGTCTGGGTAGGGAACGGTTGATGGAACAACCGGTTTCGTCAGGCCATACGTTCTCCTGTGAAACAGAAATTCAGGCGACTTGCAGGTCGCACGAAGACATTCTTCGCGATGTCCACCCCGACCGTCGTACGCTTCATTTCGAACCCTCCGGTGAAGAACTCAATGAACTTCCTCATTTTGGCCACTTTGATGGCGTCGGACTGTGAGGAACCGCTCATTTAGCGTCCCGCATCCTGGTAGGTGGGGGCGTTCATTCCATTTGAATTCGACAGCACAGCAGCAGCTTGAAGAGCCACCGACGTCAGCAGCGTATCCCACGGCACCGTGATCGATGACAGGCCAAGCAGCAGGGCCACGACCGGCGCGAACGCCACCACCATGATGGCGTCGTTCGGCGCCACCTGCGACAGCGTGAAATAGGGGTCACCCTTGCAGAGCTGGAACCGCAATGAAATCCATCAAGCCGCTCGCCCTCGCCCTTGCCTTGACCACCACATCGGCCGCATTCGCAGCGGGCTCGATGGACGGCATGGACATGAAGCCGTCCGCACCCTCGCAGCAGGCGCCACAACCGGTGGCGGCCGAGATCAGAAAGATCGATGCGCAGGCCGGCAAGGTCACGCTCAGGCACGGACCGATCGCCAACCTGGCATGGGGCCGGTGACCATGGCGTTCCCCGTCAGGGATCGCGCAGCGCTGAAGGATTTCAAGGAGGGCGAGGCGGTATCCGTGACATTCGACAACGTCGATGGCAAGGCTACGGTCGTGGAAATGCGGCGCAAGTGAGAGTTGCCGTCGCTGGAGGCGGTTGCGCGTTCGATGCGCAATCACTGCGTGTTCCCCAAGCCCCGCGAGAGCGCACATTTGCCGTGCTCACGCTTTGGTGTCCAGCCGCTCCTTCAAGAACTCGATAAAGCGCTGGGTCTTTGCCGGCAGCAAACGTGTCTCGGTCAGCGCATAGACCGGCGTCGGCCTGGTCTGCCAGTCGGGCAATATGCGGCGCAGGCGGCCGGCCGCCACATCCTCTGCCGCCACCTCCTCGGCCAGCAAGATCACGCCCAGGTCCAGCGTTGCCAGGCGTCGGAACATGCCAATGCTGTTGACATGGAACCTCCCCCCGACTTCCACCTCAACGGTCTCCTCACCGCGATGCAGTGCCCACTTCCCTGACTTGCGAAAACCTATGCACTGATGCCGCGCCAGGTCAGTTGGATGGGTTGGCTCGCCGGCGCGTTCCAGGTAGCCCGGTGAGGCATAGACCTGCACCGACAAGCGGGCTAGCAGCCGCGCGATCAGGTTCGAATCCGTCAGCTCGCCCATGCGAATGGCCACATCGAAGGGTTCGGCCACCAGGTCGACGCGCCGGGGCGTGAGGTCGAAATCAAAGCTGATGCCCGGGTAGCGGGCCGCGAACTCTGCAATCAGGGGCGCCATGTAGATCATGGCGAAATCGACCGGCAGCGATGCCCGCAACACGCCGCTCGGCTGTGCCAGCATCTCCCCTAGTTGCTCGTGAGCGATCCGTGCTTCGTCGACGATGCGCTTGCAGCGCTCGTAGTAAAGCTGCCCCGCCTCGGTCAGCTCGACCTTGCGCGTCGTGCGATGCAGCAGCCGCAGGCCAATAGCCTTCTCCAGGGCGCTGATCCGCCTGGATAGCGTGGAGTTCGGCACTCCAGTGGCAGCCGCCGCGCCGCGAAAGCTCCGCGTCTGCGCGACCTCCACGAACAGGGCCATGTCATTGAGCAGTTCCATTCGGATTGCGCCATTTTTGGATCAATGATTGCCAATCTACCACCTTTATCTCGCCAATGAATTAATCGATGATACGCACATGGGCTTTCCCCTTCGCCCCCGACACACACAGGAATTGACCATGAGCCAACTGTTCACCCCCGTCCGCATCGGCCGCCACATCGCGCCGAACCGCCTCGTCATGGCCCCGATGACCCGCTCCCGCGCTGACGCCAAGGGCGTTCCCGGCGACATGACTGTCACCTACTACACGCAGCGCGCCAGCGCCGGCCTGATCATCACCGAAGGCGTGTTTCCGTCCGCCTTGGGCAAGGGCTATGTGAATACGCCCGGCATGGAAACCGAGGCCCAGGTTGCTGGCTGGAAAAGGGTGACTGAAGCCGTGCACGCGCGTGGCGGCCGTATCTTCATGCAGCTGATGCATTGCGGTCGGATCTCGCACCCGTCGCTGCTTGATGGCGCAACGCCCGTGGCACCGTCGGCGATCAAGCCAGAGGGACAGGCGTGGACGCCTGCCGGCCAGGCCGACTTCGTCACGCCCCGTGAGCTGACGCTGGCCGAGATCGCCGGCGTCATAGACGACTACCGCCAGGCCACCCGCCGCGCCATCGACGCAGGCTTTGACGGCGTGGAGTTGCACGCCGCATCCGGCTACCTGCCCGAACAGTTCCTCTCGTCAGCCAGCAACCACCGCCAGGACCAATACGGCGGCTCGGTCAAAGGCCGCGCCCGCTTTGTGCTGGAAGCGCTGGCCGCGATGGCGGCCGAGGCCGGCGCCGACCGGGTCGGCATCAAGATCTCGCCGGAGATGAACTACAACAGCATCACCGACGCAGCGCCCCAGGAGACCTACACCTACCTCGTCGACCAGCTGCGCGGCCAGGGCCTGGCCTATCTGCATGTCGCGCTGTTCGGCACCACGGTCGACTACCACGCCATGCTGCGCCCGCGCTTCGATGGCACCTACCTGATCGGCGGCGGGCTGACGCAGGACAGCGCCGCAGCCCTGCTGGCCGATGGCAAGGCCGACGCCACCGTCTTCGGCAGCGCCTTCCTCGCGAATCCCGACCTGCCGGAGCGCTTCCGTCAGGGCGCCGCGCTCAACGCGCCGGACCGCAACACGTTCTTTGCGCCGCCGACGGCCAAGGGATACATCGACTATCCGGCGCTGGCTGAGGCCTAAGCGGCTTGAGGCAGGGGTCGTTTGCCCCATTCACTATCAAGGAAATGCATCATGAAGTTCGAACGATTCACTGCAGACACCGCCGCCCTGCTCCTGATCGACCATCAGGTAGGCACCATGAGCTGGGTGAAGTCCATTCCCTTCGACGAAATGAAGCGCAACGCGCTGATGGTGGCCAAGACCGCGGCCATCCTGAAGGTCCCTGTCGTGATGACCTCCAGCATGGAGGAGTACGCGCAGGGGCCGCTGATCAGCGAGCTGGCGGATATCTTTCCGGCTGAGTTCGCTGCGCGCATCAAGCGCATTGGGGTTGTGAATGCGATGGACGATGAGAACTTCGCGGCGGCGGTGAAGGCTACCGGACGCAGGAAACTGATCATCGCTGGCGTGACCAATGACGTGTGCACGGTGTATCCGGCGTTGAGCCTGGTGTCGCAAGGTTATGAAGTGCAAGTCGTCGCGGATGCTGGCGGATCACCGAGCAAGATGGCTGACGATATTGCCTTGCGGCGCATGGAGAAGAATGGCGTCACGCTGACCAGCACCAACCAGTTGATTGCGGAACTGGCTGGGAGTTGGGCTACACAGGAAGGCAGCCGCATTGTGCAGGAGGTGATTATGGGTGCGCTGCAGGGCTGAGGGGCCGCCCATGTGGGCTGGGTGCGGGTGCAACCTGGCCTTGCCTGCGGCCTGAGATCGTGCGCGCCTTGACCGCGGTGCATGCAATCAGCCCCGGCGGGTTAGACCGGGGCTGTCAGATTTGTTAGTGCAGTTGGCGCTTCAGGTCAGCAAGTTCCGAATGCATCGAACTGACTGCATCCTTAACCTTTGCATCGAGACCGCCGGCCTGCTGGCAAGCGCGGTCCGCACGATCACCAATCCGTTCGAGATCATCGACCCACTGCCGGATCCGATCCTGATCCTTGGAGGAAGCGAACTTCGATGCCGATTTGCACTCCTTGTCGAGCTCATCCACCCAGTTCATCAGGTCTGGTGGAATCGTCGCATCGGCATGACAAGTTCGTGATGTCTCGCTGATGGTTTGCTGCAGATGACTAAATCGTTGCTGCATTTCCCTGGCTTGCAACATGATGCCCGGGCCTGTCAGTTTTTTTGTGTGCAGGGCAGGTAAAGGCTCACCGGCGATTGGACCGGTGAGCCAGCATTATCTCAGCGATGGGGGTGGGTGAAGCGTTCTTCGTACAGGATCGCAAACTGGTTCATGGCTGCCTTCCAGTCATGGGTTGAGCTGCCCCACCTTCCCGTAATATTGCGCAGCGCCAGCCACAGCAGCTTGGTCGCCGCCTCATCGCTGGGGAAGTGACC
>NZ_KB902956.1:0-4428 GCF_000379565.1 Cupriavidus sp. UYPR2.512
GATAACCTGCACGCTCTATGCTGCTTCAGCGCCGTGCAGGAACATGAGATTGACTCGAACTATCGGATCATCCGAACCTACGCCATCACCGCTCTCAAACCTGTCCTGCCAGCGGCGCTACTGGGACTGCGCTGGGCCAAGGCTGCGCTGAATGAGACCTTGGCCTTGATCGCAACACGTACCCATCGCGTGCGACCGGATCGCGCTAAACCACGTCCGCCTCGCCAGAAACCTCATCGACATGCCGCCTATAAGGCTTGCTGATGTCCTTATCTTGGGTGGATTGGCTACTGGGGGGGGGCCGCCATCGCAATTGAAAGGCCGAAGACGGCCGAGAGCAAATCGGCATGAGGATCATTGCGTGACGTTCAGCTTCGGCGACGGAGTTCCCGTTGTTCCTCAGCTGCGTAGTTGCTGAAATGTCCTTGCTTTGCGGCCTGCCGACGTGCCGCTGCGACGAGCGATTTGCTACGCGCAGGAGCGGATGGCGCGGAAACCTGCTTAATCAGTGTCACGCTGCCACATTGCGGGCACACAGGAGTTGCACCGCCGCGTACTAGCGTTTCGTAGCGCAGCCCGCAGTGGCGGCAAACATAGTCGTAGAGCGGCATAAGTCTCTTCTTTCATAAAAAACAGTTATCCAACTGGATGCGCCTCTGTTCGATGGTCGATGCAACTCCATATTACGTAATCAGTTGCCATTTCCAGAGCGTTTCGCCCTTCGGGCGCAACGAGGCCTTCGTTTGCTCCTAGCGACATCAACAACCTCATAATGTCAAATCGGCCGCTGGCAGCCGCCTGCATTAGACACGTGAAGTCATCTCCGTTTGCGTGATCGATATCGAGACCGGCGTCGATTAACCGGAGGATTGTGGCGGGCGCGCCGTTCAAACACGCGTACCACAGCGCGCTATTGTCTTCGTCGTCCAGCATGCCGACGGATACACCTTCATAGAGCAAAGTCGCGACTATGTGGTCTTCCCCCTGCAGCGCTGCTTCCATCAGCGGCGTAATGCCATTTACGCCGAATGAATTTGCGTCGGGGAAACCATGCTTTGATAGCCATATCGCCAGGGATGCGCGCCTACGGTTCTTCCAAGATCCTTCGATACTCCAGGCGCGCTCGGCACCTACGATTTTGTAGGGGGCAATCGTGTTATCCAGTGACATCATTGCACTCCGGCGGCTCCAATAAAAAACGTCAGACTGGTCGATTCTCGTGTGGATTGCGCACCGGCCCCATCACCTTGAGTCCTTCCTCATAGCTGATAATGTCAAAGGGCAACTCGAATCGGCACCCAGCGTCGGCTATGGCGTCCAACTTTGCTGCCGTGCTTTGCTTTTTCAGTTCATTTTTATTCAAGTAAAGAAGCTCCAGCATCTCGTTGTAAACAGTTGACTCAATGATCGGCAGTACATAGAACATTGCTCCCCTGTACGGTACTTGGTAACGCCTAGTCAGATCGATGTTGTCGCAGAAGAGGAAGTACTTCCCTCGGGCGTGCAAAGCGTCGCCCAGCACATCAGCGACGTCCCTCAGGTACTCGAAACTCAGGAGCCAGCCGGAGAAGAAGGGTAGGTGCGAATCACCCGCGTCAGCCACCGCCATTGCCTGTTCGCAACACAGTTCGGGCGGCCGCGCCTCGTCGGCGAGCCGCGGGGCGAACCGGAGCGCAAGTTCGCCGCGAAAGCCAACGCGTCTGGGCTTGGTCGTCCGACCCTTGAAGACTGCATTGAGAAGGCGTCCTTCGTGTTGCAGGCGCGCGAAAGGGGTCTCGTCGAGTTCATCACGGACAGGTGTAGCGGGCATACATATTCCTCCTTTCAGCAATCAAAGGCGCCCCACATTGCAAGGAACCATCGCATACGGAGCGGTAGAACGGCCGAGGACTTCCGCAACATCCGTACCAGCGTAAAAATGGGTCGAGGAAACATGTGGGCCGGCTTTCGAGAGGTAGCGAGGTGTCATTCGCGACAAAAGAACCGGTGGATTGTCTTAAAAGCCACTGTGAAAAAGTAGGGCGCTTCAGCCCAACTACATTGAGAGCTCATCGATCCCGAGGTAAGTGAAGCAGCAACCCGCTAAAGTCGGCGGAACCACAATGTGTAGCGGCCGACGAGCGAAAGCCAAGCGCTCAGTTCCTGCAAACGGCGTTATGGAATACCGGCTAGACCCTTAGATGTCTGAGTTGCTGCTTTGTCGTTAGGGCCGCTACGCCGTTCTTCTCCGGCCTGTGGAGTTCAACTGCAACCATCAATGCAAGCAGTACAAGCCTCGCGCGTTTGTCAGCCCTCTGCTCCATCATTTCGGGGAAACAAGGGTAGCATTCTGCAACGTCGATGTGGAGTCACCGACGTGGCACACGCTGGAACATATCGTCGGTCGCTTCCCGATCAGACCGGAATCTGTGTGCTCGATAGCACTTCCTTGAGCGTCATGAAGGAACGGAGGTGCCGTACGCCGGGCAGGTATGGAAGTTGCTCGGAGCGCTCACGAGTTACCACATGGCATTCCATGCAGCCGGTGACTTTCTTTGCAGCCTCCTCAACCTTGGATTAGGACTCCTGGAGTGGCGCTTTCCAAGACCACACCAATCAGTACCAACATGCCAGCCGGATTCAGCGGTGCGACGATGCCACGAATCATACCCGTCCGAATCATACCCGTCCTCTTGAGTCGTTCAACGCGCGCCGAGAGCACGCCGGCGGGCTTAGATCAAGATGCGCTGCCAGCGGCTACGTTTAAGATTGATGCATCCCGCTGCATGGTTCTGAGGATGGCTTTGTCGATACCATCCAGTGCATCAATTCCTACCTTAAGTTGGTTGGTTGTGTGAACTGAACTGTTGTCGTTCGCATGGGTCTTATACAAGAATAAATTGAAGTCAATCTAATCATAATGCGAAAATTGGATGAGCTTTGCAGGCGCGCCTCGTTAGTTCATTCGTAGGACGAACGTCGTTGACCACCTAAGAATTGGGGAGTGGCCTGTGAGATGCGAGTCTCCCTCGCTATTCTCGATACAACCTACCATCACGCCGGAGTTCCCTCATGAAGATCGAACGGTTTCCCCGTTACCCATTGACTTTTGGTCCAACCCATATCCATCCTCTGAATCGACTAAGCGCGCATCTTGGCGGAAAGGTCAAGCTATACGCAAAGCGTGAGGACTGTAACAGTGGGTTAGCTTTTGGAGGGAACAAAACTCGAAAACTAGAATACTTGATTCCCGATGTGCTAGAGCAGGGGGCCGACACGCTGGTGTCGATTGGGGGCATACAGTCCAATCAGACAAGACAAGTCGCGGCAGTGGCCGCCCATCTTGGGCTCAGGTGCGTCCTGGTGCAGGAGAACTGGGTTAACTACGCGGACGCGGTCTACGACCGCGTTGGAAATATCCAGATGTCGCGCATTATGGGGGCTGACGTACGCCTGGTTTGCGACGGCTTCGATATCGGAATACGCAAGAGTTGGAAGGAGGCCATGGAAAGTGTGCTTAATGATGGCGGAAAACCATATCCGATTCCCGCTGGCTGCTCTGAACATCCCTTGGGCGGCTTGGGTTTTGTCAGATTCGCTGAGGAAGTTCGCGAGCAGGAGGTGGAGCTTGGCTTTCGCTTTGACTATATCGTCGTGTGCTCTGTGACAGGGAGCACGCAAGCCGGCATGGCAGTCGGTTTTGCCGCTGAAAAACGCGCCAATCGCGTGATTGGCATCGACGCTTCGGCCAGGCCCGAGCATACCCGCGAGCAGATTCTCCGCATCGCGCGCCACACCGCGCAGCTTGTTGATCTAGGTCGCGAGATTACTGATACTGAGATCGTGCTCGACACACGTTACGGCGGCCCGGAATACGGGTTGCCATCCGAAGGAACCCTTGAAGCAATCCGTTTATGCGGCAGGTTTGAAGGCGTAATGACCGATCCAGTGTATGAGGGTAAGTCCATGCATGCATTGATCGACATGGTTCGTGGTGGCGAATTTCCTGGCGGCTCAAGAGTGCTATACGTTCACCTCGGGGGTGCGCCTGCTCTAAGCGCGTACAGCTTCCTGTTCCGAGATGGCTAAGCGTTCGGCTCACAATTAGGCAGCAGTTGACCTCGAATCGCGCGCTAGCGCGTCTAAGCGGGCAACACCGTGACAACTGCCTGACGGCTTAGCAGGCTGCTGAAATACCTAGCCCGAAGTCAGCGCGGTAGCGTGCCAAGGCGTTGATTACCAGATACCACTCCATCCGAGATTCATGCGCGGCGCCGACACCTTCACCGAAAGCCTGTTCACCATGCTGCGACTCGAAGATTTCGTGCCGCAAGCGCATCCGTTGCGCCCGATCCGCACCATGGTCAGAGGTGGCGCCGGAAATTCGGACAGTCGGATAAATGGAAGAGCTGGGGTCTGAGCCGGCCATAATGGCGGGCAGAAAGGACC
>NZ_KB902957.1:0-4404 GCF_000379565.1 Cupriavidus sp. UYPR2.512
GTTCTGCTGCGTGTGAAGAAATAGATGCAGCTTAAATTCGGTTGAAAGCTGTCTTGACAGAGGGGTCCACTTTACACCGACCTTGGACTCGGGAGGCTGAGAAAGCGCCTGACCTGTCGTATGTACACATGAGCGAAGCGCGACGCCATGCAGTGTCGGCCTCCCTGAGATAGCGGCTAACCCCGCCTTGCCCCTTGGTGAGCGAATCATCGCCGAGCTTCAAACTTGCCGCATGGCTTGCCCGAGATCTGGTTCAAAGCAAAATCGGTTACGGTCACTACGCCGGTGCCATAACGCGTCCCACCATCCGCCACGTTGTTCTCGTTTCCGATTGCAAAGGCCTTGACGGCCTTGCCCGACATCAGCCAAACCTAGCTCGGCTCGGCATCTAAATCCACCTACGAACGTCAACGCTGTGCGCCACCTCACTCCTCAAATATGGCGCCCAAAGGGCTGTGCCGCCGGTCGTACCATTCCAGCCCCCATCGCCGCGGCGCCGTAGCGCCGCATGGTCAAACACCAGGAACGACGCAATCATAGGACCTTCTGCCGAGCATTCGGCCATCTTTCGAACTTTATTCGAAGACAGTGACATGCGAACTCGGCAAGCGCCGCCAGCCCCGGGTGCAGCGCCAGACTGGCGGCGCAGGGGAACCTCAGTTGCCGATAGATGCCACGCTATAGCTGCGCAGTTTGTTGATCCGCTCTTGCGTGTCACTGGTATAACTCAGGAATCGCTGGCGCGTTTGTCCCGTCAGCGTGACCGGATCCATCAGCATGACGCTCAGTGGGTTCTGCGCCACGTCATTGAAGCGAAACTCGTAATGCAGATGCGGCCCGGTTGCCCTGCCGGTTTGCCCGACGTATCCGATCACTTGCCCTTGCGTGACATGCTGCCCGGGGCGGATGTCGGCGAATCCCGACAAGTGGGCGTAGTAGGTCGAGTAGCCGCCGTCATGTTTGAGGATGACGATACTGCCGTAGCCGGTCTGTTGGCCGACAAAGTCGACTGTCCCATCGCTCGTGGCGAAGACCTTGGTGCCGATGGGGGCAGCAAAGTCGATCCCCTTGTGAACAACCCACTGATGGTGCAGAGGGTGATTGCGCCAGCCGAAACCCGACGACACACGCGAGAAGTCCACGGGCGAGCGGAGAAACGGGCGCTTCATGCTGCGGCCGTCAAAGGTGTAGTAGTCCCCGGCCTTAGTGTCGTCGGCCGAATACCACAGAGCCTGATATAGCTGGCTGCGGTTGACGAGTTCGACCGCGACCGCGCGACCATTGCGCACCAAGGCGCCCACGCGGAACCCGGCTTCATAGACAATGCGAAAGCGATCGTCGGCGACAATATCGTGGTGGAAATCAATTACACCAGAGAAGATGGAAACCATCTGCTGGACAATCTCCTCGGGCACATTCTCAGCGTCCATGGTCTTGAAGAACCCATTCGCTGTGATGGTGCCTGAACGCATCTCATAGCGCAGTTCATTCCTGACCGTATGCAGGTGCGCCTTGAAAAACGGCTCGTCAAGGTCGCCGGCCCGCTCGATTACCAGTTCGTGTGAGGCGGATACGTCGCCGTCAAGAGTGGCATGCAACGAGACCAGCAGGTTGTCCTGGTCGGACTCAGCCTGTACGATCTGGCCCGGCTCGAGGTCAAGGAGTTGGCGGGCGGCAGTGCTGCCGCGGATGAATGCCTGCGCGTCGGGATCGTCCACACCGAGCCGTTTGAGCAGCGAGGCGATGGTGTCGCCGCGTTGCAGGGGCTCCTCCCGGATATAGGTGGCACGGGCGTCAGTCAGTCTTGTGAGTTGAGCATTCAGGTCGGGCAGGCGCAGGCTTGCCTGCAGGCGAGGTGCCTCGGGGCCATCGTAGGCGCTGTGCGGAGTCATTGCCATGGCGGCCGCCATGCAGAGCATGAGGACGGTCGCCACGCACGCCACCAACCGGGTGAGATGCTCCCAATGCCGTGAATGAGCCGAATCGTTGTATGCCACCGGCTTACGCGCGAAACTTTCGCGGAGTCGGCGCCATGCCGGTTGCGCACCGCGGATGCCTTCCCTAATTCGCCGATTGCGGCTCAAGCCGGCATTTTGCCAACTCGCCCTACCATCCTTGGGCTCTCTCATTGCGCCTCTCCTCTGCCCGGAGTCCTACTCTCCAGATTGAGATGCCTGCTGTCAGAGGGGCTAGTGCCGGAACTCACCTCTTCCAGCAAAAAAACCCCCAACTTGCGGTGGGGGTCGGCCATTTGCAGCACCTAGTGGAGATCTCACCTCTACTACTTCACTGCTACTACCGCTGACTGAGCACAACGTAACGTAACTCTGTTCAATCGTGCCAGTCGGTCCCTCACCAAAGCCAGAAAACATCGGGGTCAAGGTCTCGCTTTCCATGGGAGCGAACACGGACCACCCGTCGTGGCAGAACTTCACTCTCGTTGTCCATCATGCTTGCGTCCGCAAATAGTGGTTGCGGACGCAAGCCTGCCAACTCTCGGCCGCAAAAGCTAGATGCGCTTAATTTCGCGCCTATGGTCAAGCCTCCCTGCTACTGGTGCTAGAAGCGGTGGCGGATGCCAATACCGGCCGTATCTCCATGGGCTTGACCACTTAGCTTGTCGTAGTAGTAAGCTGCATACAAGTCGGTGCGCTTGGACAAGTTGTAGTCATATGCGATCGACGCAGTATTGCGACGGAATGACGCAACGTCGTTTTCAGATTTTCCATATGCGTAAGTCAGCAGCAAATTACCTGCACCGATCGGAACAGAGACTCCTGCAAGTCCATCGATGTGTTTGAGGTCACCCGACGGCCCATTGATATCGGACTTGATGTATTGCCCCTGGGCGTAGACCTTAACCACACTAAAGTCGTAGCTAATACCGGCTTGAACCGCATTCTGCTTTCGGAACCCGACGAGCGAAGCTGGCGACGTCACATCGCCGGGGCTGGTATTGAACTTGACCTGCTGAAAGGCAACCGTCGCCGCGAACGGGCCTCGGAAGTACGTCACGTTGCCGCCCCATTTGTTCTGCCCATTGGAGCCAGGCTGTTCGCCAAACGCGTAAATCGCGTTGACGGTAAGGCCATTGAAGTTCGGAGTAGAGTAGACGATGGAGTTGACCCAACCGGTGTCGCCTAGCACGCCGGGGTCGAAAAGCGTTCCATTATTGGCAGAGAGATATGTGTGGCTGATTGCGGGCCCGAAGACGTAGGAGTCGAGGATCGGGTTGAAGAGGATGGTTGAGACGAAATACGGGGTTGTATTCCTGCCCAGACGAACTTGTCCGTAGCTCGAATGCTCCAGCCCCACAAACGCATTGCGAGCGAAGAATGGCTCGCCATCGTAGCTTCCGCCTTTCCCAGTATCTACGCGGTAGAAGGCATTGAGATCAAAGATGGTCTTCAATCCGCCTCCGAGATCCTCGGTGCCCTTGATACCCCAATACGAGGTCTGCATGCCACCCCCACCCAGGATGAATGACCTGTCGCTGCCGGGTGTCCGAGTTGTGCCAATATAGCTGTCCACCTGACCGTACAGGGTGACGCTCGACTGAGCGACAGCACTACCGGTGAGCAATGCGCCTGCGAAGAACGTCAAAGTTGCGACGTGGGTGGTTCTAAAACGAAACTGTGTTTTCATGGCTGGGTAGAGAATAAAACGCGTTTTCCGTTGCGAAGTCAAAGACTCCCCCTTGCGGCCGGCTTTACAGCGGCCACAATACGAGAGCGCCCACCGCTCCTTTTCGGGCGATGGTGGAGGCAAGAAGTGTTAGAGGTCGGCTTCTTTTGCGGTCGCCATCAGAGTAGCTCGCGCTTCCTTGGCGTCGCCGAGACCATTGAAGAAAATGTTGAGAAGGATCGCTGAAATTGCCGTCAGGAGAATCGGACTCTCGAGGATAGGTGCAAGCTCGTGGGGCAGCTTCGAGAAAATCTTGGGCGAGACGACAGGCAACATCCCTAAGGCGATGCTGATTGCGACGATATAAAGATTCCTGACGTTGTGAAAGTCAACGCGAGCGAGCACCTTGATGCCGCTTGCTGTCACCATACCAAACATCACGATACCTGCTCCGCCGAGCACAAATGGCGGGATGGACGCCACAAAAACTGCAATTTTCGGGAACAGGCCCAACACCATCAGGATTACACCTGCCATCGCACACACCCATCGACTCTTGACGCCAGTAACGCTCACCAGGCCCACGTTCTGAGCGTATGAGGTGTAAGGAAAGGTATTGAAGACTCCGCCGATCATTGTGCCGATGCCATCAGCGCGGAAGCCGCGAATTAGGTCCTTCTCTGATACGGGCTTTTCGACAATCTCGCCGAGTGCGAGAAACATGCCTGTCGACTCGATGAAGGTCACGAGCATGACAATGCACATCGCAGCGATGGGCCA
>NZ_KB902958.1:0-4379 GCF_000379565.1 Cupriavidus sp. UYPR2.512
CAACGACAGGCACTATGCCGGATTCGAAGTGAATCAATGCAAGAGGTAGTGCTACAAACGCGGCATAAACGATGGGCTCCGAAAGGTAGTGAGTGCAGTTCCACGCCGTCAGTTCGCGGATCGAATGGTGACTAGCGTGCATGCGCCAAAGAAATGGAACAGCATGCTGAGCTCGGTGCATCCAGTAGTAAAAGAAATCGCCGGCAATCGCGACTAGGACCCCCGAGAGGATGGCCAATCCAGCGTTCAATATTGCGTTGTCAGAGTGAAGCAACGCACCGAAATTGATTATTACAATCGGCTTAACTCCAAACCAGGCCAAGGCCACAGCATAGAAGTGCCAGACTAACGCCGCGAAACCAATTCGAATAACCCAGTTCCGAACACCCCGGACGTAAGATGCAAAGCTATATTGATAAGCAGGAAAAATAAACTCCAGGACAGCACAAAAGGTCGCAAAAATCAGAACCAACTCTAACGAATTAACAAAAAATTGTACCATTTGATTAAAATCGAGAACGTGCATTATTATGCTCCGGCGAATGATTCAAATTACCCCAATCCTCGTCAAAGCGGCTGGTTTTTATCAGGGGTGGGGACCTATAGCTATGAATCTCGTCCCGAGCTATGAATCTCGTCCCGATGGATTCGGCTTGGGAGATCGTGCCGAAAGCACGAATGGCATATAGCTCATGGTAGCTACTGTGCAACAGTTTTCTGGATTGGTGAAATCAATTGTTTGGATAACAGCCATCCGTATCCCAAATGGCAAACGTGTCTAGTAGGCCACGCGTCTATTGCACTGCCCTTGATTGCTTTCCGGGATGTGACGTCAACCGCACTAAGCAGCGCGCCTCGGCAAGCGTTACCAGTGAAACGAATGTCTTTGCACCGGTAACGCCGCGCGTAGAGTAGAGCATTCCCCGCAAAGATGCCAAGGGCACACGTGATTCCAAAGAGCCGATGACCCAACGAGGACTGCGCCAGACGATGGTGGTTGTCCCATACCATAATTCCGCCACGGCTGAGAATTTTGGGGTGGCAAACCGTACTGGGTCACCCTGCGTGTCCAAGGTGATTCGCTTTCCCAGCCTATTGGAACTTTGCCCAACCATATCAATATGGCTTTTCTATGCCGGCATGACTCACAGGCGCCCCAGAGCAGAATGGTGGAGCACGCAATCACTATTGAAAGATGAACTGTGCTCGGCCGCTTCTTTCAGCACTTCTGCCTCCTGTGTCTTCTTGCCTAGCAGCCTTTGCAACTCTCGAATCTCGTTCATCGCGGCAGCTAATTGCGATGCAGGGACTAGAGCCTCGCCGGCACTGAGAGGGGCCAGAGTACCGTCTTGGTACTGCTTCCGCCATGCGGACACTTGATTAGGATTGACCTCATGGCGCCTGGCCACCTCCAAGACCGTTACTCCTGGCTCCATGGTCTCCTGGACGATAGTAAGCTTTTCGTGCACGGAGCGCCGACGGCGACGTTCTGGCTCGCTCAAGGCTTCGTTTCCTCCTTCAGAATGGGTAGACTTCAAACTGGTCACAAGATCTCCTCGAGTTTAAAAAAGGTCTCAGGCGTCATACGAGCCAACTGAATGCCCTGGTGAAACACGCTAACTTATCTAATGCCCAGGTTCATTGACTCATCGGGCCGCATTCCTTGCGGTCTCTTAGTTTCCACCCCAATTGCGTGAAGCAGGAAAAGATAATGTGAACCTATGCGTCACATGGCCTAAGAGTCTGAAACAGAATCGCATCGTAAGTTTGCGGCTGCCTGCGCATGTACCGCCTTCTGATACATGCCCACGTACAGGCGATTGGGATGAAGTGTCTTGTGGCTTGAAAAGCCGAGCACAGCGTGTCGAGCCAATGCACAGAAAAAAGTGTGCCATCAATGAATGAATAGCTATTGGCTTTCTCTATCGGTTTGCGTTAGCAACATATGAAAGTCGTCACCTACAGCGTCGCCATGGAAGGCTTGACTCCCACCGGCTAAAGCTTATGTGCGAGATGGGATTCAACGAAAATCCACCCGCTGCAAGGCTCACGCCCTCTGGCGAGTCATGCGGCGGTGGTGCCCCGGCCACTCGCTTCCAATTGTCGCACGACGTCTCGACCTTGCAGTAACGCGCCTCGGCGATTTTTCGAGCACGCTTCGCGTCAATTCGTTGAAAGCCGAGGTTGTGAGTCATTTGACCAGGGCATCATCCGTTCACGGGAAGTGCATCCGTTCACGGGAAGTGGGATTGTAGAAGGCGTACCCCTGCACGTAAAATGAACAGTATTCAAATAGTTATGAATTTTGCTCATGACGGTGCTTGAGAAACCTTCCTGCACGTAGGGGGTATCGTGGAAGAGTGCGCCATTGCAGCATGGTGAAGGAGCGTTGCGCCGATCAATTAGGATAAGTAAAACACTCAGATGCCCTGACGCGCTCCACAACTATCAGATATGTCCTGTGCCGGCATATGCTTTGACCATTGCGGGCACCTTGCTTGCCTCATAGGGTCGCATCATGTTCGACGAAACATTGGCTTGCGGATTTGGTTTTACCGGTTCGAATGCCTGCATTACGGCAGAGTGCTGCGTAAAACCGTTAGTCGAGGGCTCAGGCACAGCGACATTGCCTAAGCAATGTCGCCCAAATTTACCTTCACACTGCGCCTGGGCTACGGCGCTCAGGCTACCGAGTGCTCCGAAGATATAGCCGTCGTCAGGCAAAATTGGCAAAATCACGTTATCAAAGTAGTTCGCCTCGACAAAAAGATGAGAATTTTCGCTTGCATCGAGCGCATGCCAAGATCCATTTTGAAAATAATTATTAACCACATGCACGATTGCTTCATCGCCAGAAACTTTCGGCGCGCGGCCGGAAAACTCATGAAACCAATTATTTGATAAAGTAATAGTTTGCTTTTGAGCGATTAGCAAAAGATTCCAGTAATGTCTTCCATTGCAACCAGGTGAGTAAATACTGCTGCCGTCGAAATTATTCCACGAAATAGTGACATTGGTTGCTGGACGGAAGTGATCGACAATCATTTGTCGGCCAATATTGTGGAAACTGTTATGATCTATCCAAACTTGATCCACCCCTTCTAGCGATATCGCGTCGCCACCAAAAACGATGCCATTGTTAATATCACTTATTGTCAGATTTCTTATTTGGACGTTGCGCGAGTTCACGAGTCGCAGTCCCTTTCCCTTTAGCGTTGCGGATGAACTAACGCCAACCAAGGTCTTGTTTGAACCGACCGATAGTGGATTTTTTCCAGCCAAATCGTAGCTAATCGAGGTGACTTCCTTCCCGCTGCAGTGACTATCACTCGCATCCGTAAGGATCAAAGCTTCCGGCTTGTACGGCGTTGGACACTCAGCTTTTGTCTTGCCGGGATAACAGCCACGTCCCGAAGAGGTTTTTTCCGTCCCCGTGTAGTCAATCGTTGTTGCGATTCTGATAATTCGCGGAACAGCATCCGTGCATATTCCCTCGGCATTAAATGAACTGCACAAGGCATTCTTCAGTTGCTGCTTGCCGTCAATTGGATCGATGATATTCACAATTTCCCCGCCAGCTCCGCCAATCGTGGCCGCGCCGAACCCTTTCGGCTTGCTAAAAGCTAATTCACTTGGGGACGCCGCGGAGGATAAATTAAACAGCAAGGCAGCCGATCCCAGCGCAAGAGATGCACGCTTGAACGCCATACGAAATAACATATAATGCATTATTGATATTTCCTTAATATTATCAAACACTTGAGAAGGCGCACGGATAAATTTCCCGACCAACCCCCGTTTGGCGATAGGTCGCCTGCATAGGCCGGTGAGATCGAGGACAATCTTACCAATCGCACGATATCACTCACTGTAGTGGACTTGGTGGGCTTTTACGAGTTCGCTGTGCGGACAGAACGATGGCCTCAAGTAGGGCGCCAATGGATGCTCCTGCCCCTAACGCTTTCTTACTTGCGCTCGTTCTACCGCGCTATTTTCTTTGCTTGAAAAGAATGCCGAGTCCTTTTTTACGTACGCAGCCTCGTGCGCAAACACTCATCTCTTTGATCGGCTGCTCGTGCCTGCGCTCATCGTCGGGCGGTGCCAGGGCGCTAGGGCACCAATCCACCCAAGATAAGGACATCAGCAAGCCTTATAGGCGGCATGTCGATGAGGTTTCTGGCGAGGCGGACGTGGTTTAGCGCGATCCGGTCGCACGCGATGGGTACGTGTTGCGATCAAGGCCAAGGTCTCATTCAGCGCAGCCTTGGCCCAGCGCAGTCCCAGTAGCGCCGCTGGCAGGACAGGTTTGAGAGCGGTGATGGCGTAGGTTCGGATGATCCGATAGTTCGAGTCAATCTCATGTTCCTGCACGGCGCTGA
>NZ_KB902959.1:0-4197 GCF_000379565.1 Cupriavidus sp. UYPR2.512
GGTACCTTTGCGTCGCTCATTTCTCAATGTCCTCGACAGTCATTCATCGCTCGGGATTCACTCAATGACGGCGAGACATTGCTTGTCCGCTAGCGTGGGCAGGTCGCCCCAATAGGGAATCAACTCGCCGCGATCGTTGCGGAACGCGAATCGCCGGACAGCGGCGTCATTGCTCTTGTACTGCCAGATCTCGCGCACGCGTTCGGTGATGCCGCCGCGAATCAAATGCACGGTTGCGCCGACACGGTGTTCAGGCAGCAGACTGTCCCACGTCTCCAGTAACGATTCAAAGGACGCAATGACGTAGGTCGTAATAAGCTCCAACGGCTCCAGGGACGCCGGGTAAAGCTGAAGCACCAGCAAAGGATTGACGGGCACGGCAGCGACAACACGCCACGGCAGATAGGGAGGCACCGGATCCTGACCGCTTGCACGGTCCAGCCACATCTCTTTAGTTAACAACATACATCTACCCATTCGCAAAAAAAGGAGGCGTCCCCAAGCCATAACGCGTCAGCACGGCGGCACGGGGCAGACCTCTCGCATCTGGCTGCCGGAAGAGCAGCGAAAGAAGCCGCGACGACGCCTCCGGCCTGAATAACCGGGGACGGGCACATAGTGCTATGGCTCGCCAGGTTCTCATCAATCTGTACGCGCATCCACCGTGGGCAATCAACGCGCAACAATCCCGCCCTCATCGCGCGGCAGTGCGCGAGGCCGTTAGGTCGCGCTTGCGCCCCTCCGATAGCGTGCCGTGACGTCCGTCCAGTGCTTGACATCGTTGACCTGACACCAGGCCTCCCACACATACCAGGCATTGCTCGTCGCGATTCCATCTGTTTCCTGCAGCACGTAAATGCGCCCGCTTACCGTCTCGCAGCGCATGGCGCTGGCGTCAAAGCGAACAATGGTGCTACTTACCTGCCCGGTACCGTTATCGAGATCGATTCCGACCAGATGATGCTCACCCCGATCCGTCTCCACAATGCTCCACCCACCCAGATCAAATTTCGGCTTGCTTGCCAATGCACTGGTACCCCAGAACATGCACTGCCCTCCTATGCAAGATCGAGCGCCGGCCCAAGGCATACCCGGGCGCCTTGATGCCGTTCACCGACCACCATTGAGAAAGCTCTCCCACTCCCATAAGTGAGCACAGTCCAGTGGATCCGGCACTTCGCTGACGATTGGGCGTGTCTCGTAGCGGATGTGGTTAACGAAAAATGTACGGGCCGGTTCGGGAATCTCACACAACCGAACATACGCAGCGCCAGGCACCCCTGAGCGATGGATCGGTACGTCAGGGACGGCCGGCCGCTTCGGCAGTGCCTCCTCGCCCGTCAAGGCCACGGCAATTGCCCGGGCCACCAGATCCCAGATGCTCCCCGACCAGCGCGGATAGTCCTTGAGTTCCCCCGTATAGACATCGTCCAGGAGATCCTCGTTCATGCCGATGGAATAGTCGGCCAGCGCCCCCGACCGTTCGCGTGCGATGTTCGCAGTGGCCAGCGTGCGGCGGCCCGATTCGCGACCACCAGGAAATAGTTCGACGGTGAGGCGCAGCAATGTGATCTTCCTTCGAATCTCAATTCATGAGCGGTTGATTGGCGAGCATGATGCGCTTGCGTTGACGATTCATGGCTCGGCTTCTAATTGCGCCCAGAACCACTGAATGACATCAGGTACCCTAAAGCGAAAAAGATTTGGGGAAAGCTCATCGGTGACCACAACCTGGGCTGAATAGTAAAAGTCCCGACCATACTCAATCTCGATCACAGTTGTCCGCAAACTGCGCACCGCCGCAGCCACCGCTTCTTGGCCTTCTCCATGCCGAAATAGCGACAGGAGTTCCTGATATGACACTGAGCTTGCTTCCGCTGAGTGCCTGTCCCGATAAGCAAGCAAATACAGGTAGTCGCAGATTCCCCCTGCCAACGGCGAAAGGTCCCCCTCAAGCTTGAGCCGCCCTTCACTTCTCGCAACCATCGCAGCAAGCAAATGGCTAGCGCCGATTCGCGGTGACCCTTCTCGCACTGAATCCGATTGCATCGCAACTCTTTCCGACCTTTCGCTTATCCAACCAACCAGCCGTCGAGCCTAAGTTGTGTCCGGTGAATGCCGGAGACGAACACACATCATCATTGCCCGGCAATCGCCTGCGCCTTCTCGGTCGACAGAGGCATCTTGATGTGCTGAGATTGCGGCTGCCAGCATTCTCCCTACGCGCCGTAGCGTCGCTCGGGATCCGTGGACGTCCAATCGCACAACACGCGAGTGGGACTGAACGATCCGTTGGCATTGAACGCCCCGAACGAAGAGGAAGCCTCAAGCGGTGTAGCCCCTCAGCTCCGACGCTCACCAAAGACGGTGTCGACATCTGGATTGTAGGCATATACGTTGTATATGTAAATGATGACAACGAAAACGATGACAATTCATATGCTATAGACGCCGGCGTTGTAATCATGGATATATCGTCACTTTAGAACTGACGGTTCCATGGAATGGCGTCACTCCGGCAGACATTCGCTCACAACCTTAGGAGACTTCGTGAGGAACGAGGTTGGTCACAGGATGACCTAGCCGAGCGCCTTCATACGGACCGGACTTCTATAAGCCGCATAGAGCGACTGGCGCCAAACGTCGCGCTTGACAAGGTGGCGCAGTCGGCGGTGGCACTCGGGGTTGATGCGCGGCAGTTGCTGTCTACCGGGATCCACAGCGTAAGGACTGGCCCAACCCACCATGGTGTATCTCCCTCGCCCCAGCTTGTTGGGGCGGCGGTCCGACGCCTGAGAGAGGCTGGTGATATTTCTCAACGGCAGTTAGGAGACAGGGTAGGGCTAGACCGCAATCACATTTCGAGAATCGAAATGGGCTCAACAAATATAGCGCTAGACACTCTGGAGAAGGTTGCAACTGCGTTGGGAGTAGCCGCCTCAGATTTGCTTTCGCATAAATAGTCTCCGGACCAAGACACCTTGGGAGCAAAAGTTGCTTCGCCCTCACCCGTTAGGATGTCGCATCGGGAGGCGTATCCGATTGCGCGCGCCGGGGGAGCAAGGCTTGATCAATGGACGGCACCTCCTCGCGCGAGTCGACAAGCACCCGAAGTCGCTCTCGATCTTCGTCATTAACGAGGTCTGGAAAGCAATTGATCAACGCTATTAGACGGTCACTTTCCACGATTCCGAAGAGATAGCGTGATACGACCGGCAAGCAGTCTGGGGTCGGTTCGCAGAGACCCGCCAGATCGCGGTTCAGAGCTTCCTCTATTGCGAGAGCTACCCACCGCGAGCAAGGGCGCCTCTCCCGTTCCGCCAGTCGTCGCACTAGGTCGTAGGTCGCCAAGGATAGGGAAACAGTCACCCTTCGACGGGGTTCACGCAAGATGTCGTGGCGTCCCTTTTGCGCAGGAGGGAGTTTGCTGATCATGGATTGTCATGCTCCATGGCCAACCCTTCCGTATAGACGGCCCACTTGGCGCGAATTCTTGGAAGATCTGGCATGTCCATTGCCACCCATACTGCCCCGTCCTCCACGATGCGCTGATATGCAACCTGCTCTTCGAAAGTCATCAAATGAGGCGCGTGCATACCCAGTTTGACTACGCGATCGGCCTCCTCAACCGACCACAGCAGGGCCACAGCTTCTTCGGTGGAGACTTGCTCCGTCCGGTTATCGCATGTGACGCGGAAGGTCAGCGTTCTCAATTTCTCGGATACCGCCCAAGCAACGAATTGGCCCAGCGACCGATGTTGGTCGCGTGCGGCGAGGATGGCCATATAGCGGTCGAGTGGAGGCAACCGAGCCCCCGTGACCTGGACTCGCTGTCGCTTGATACGGCTCGGCACTTGTTGTCCGACTGATGTCGGTGTGATCTCGACCTCGGGCGACGGGATGGGCTCAGAAACGCGGCGTCTCGCCATTCGCAACTCCAGAAAGATTCTTTCAGCAGATTAGGCGTTACATCCGTTTCGTCAATAGAGTCTCGTTTCGGCTCCTTTCGACACCAGCGTCTCGTAGCAAGGCTCTGTTCTCCGACCTAGACTGCAGGAGGGGCTGCGGCAGCAGCCACGCACCCCAAGCCTTATTGGCCGGCGGCTGTTACGAAGTCCCGACAATTTCACGGGTGCAGTTGGTCGAACAGCAGCATGTCCAGGCGACAAACGATCGTCTTGTCGATCAAAGGGGCCC
>NZ_KB902960.1:0-4048 GCF_000379565.1 Cupriavidus sp. UYPR2.512
TGGCCGAGACCCTGATGTACCGCCTCAAGACGCTGACAGGACACAGTCTGTTGGCACGAGAAATCGGGTCGCAGGCCGCCGAAGTGGCCATCCGTGCGGGTGTGCTCAACCGCATGGTCGCGCTCGCTCGCCCGCAATCCGTCCGTATCGCCTGAGTTCAGCATCACCGAGGAGCCCCTGTTTTCAATCTCGATTTATGCAACAACGCCTCGCAATCTCCTCGCCGTACTTTGCGCGCAGCCCTCTCTCCCGCTGCTCCTTCTGAAGCTTCTCTTTTGCAGTGGAGTCTACGAAGATATAAATAGCCGCGAGGACGGATATGATGATGAAGCCGAGGAACACCGGCCAGTATTTTTGAATTTGCTCTACCAGCGAAGCTCCTCCGAGGACTAGGGCAACTATCCAAAATCCGCCTCTCGCCATGGCTCCTCCTCTAAGTTCTCTGCTCAGCTTATGTGATTTTAGTCGTATCCCGAATCAACAAATGTTTGGAAGAGCACGGTGGGAACACATCAGTAACGTAGCGTGCCATTTTTTAGGCAAGACAACTATAGAAATGCTCCTAGGATTAAGGAAGGCGAAAGGAAATGACGGACGCCGCGCTTAGACGGGAACCCAAGTCGTGATCGAATTTCATCTCAGCGCAATTGAACAGGGCCATCTGGGCATTCGCCCGAGGCCAGCGGTGCCCACCCAAGAGTGGTCGTACTCTGCACCCATTGAACAAAACGCCCGTACCCTGAAGTTTTGCGGGTAGCTGAGAGGTTATGTTGAATGGGGGAGGGTGGACGCCTGTGGGCGCAGCCTGCACCGCAGCCAATCAGCCTGATCATCAACGCACCCAGAAATCGAGCTCCCTCTTCGTGGCGCTGTTGAGTTGCGCCTTCTGCCAGTCACCGGTCTCAAGCAGGAAGCCGCCAGGTTGCATACCTTTCTTCTGCAAGTCGCTCACATAGGCCAGCCAGCGGTAGTGGTGATACACCGACAGAATGTGCGTAGCATAGTGCAACGCCAGCTCTTGATTTCCGCGCACGATAATGAAGTTGTCGTCGTTGTTCTCGCTTGCCGAGCCTGAGAAGTTGTGGCTCCCGGTCACGACGACCGGGTTGGTAAATGGATCGACGACGATCAGCTTCGAATGCACGATCGCGTAGCCGACAACTCCGCCTTGCCGCGTGAGAAACTCCTTGCGAGTGACTGTCGCCGCCCAGTTGGCAAGCTTATTCATGCCTTCCGGCCGCACGATGTCGAGCGTGGCGCTGGCCTTCTTGTCCAGGGTGAACGTCTCGACGGTAACCTCGCTCTCGTCGGTACTATCCCCATCGCTGGGCGGAGTGCTGACCACGCCCTTGATGTAGAGCGACTTCCTTGCTGACTGCAGCTCGCGGATCGTGGCCAGCGTGGCCGTGCCGCCGGGTTGGAACATCAAGAACATTACGGCTTCCTTCGCCGAATTGACCACGTCGTTCAACGCGGCGAGATCGACCTTGTTGTGCGTGCGCGAAAACCAGATCTCACCGGAAGAGGAGTGCTTTCCGGCCTCGAACGCGGCGGGCTGATCGTTCGCTTCGACTAGCGCCGGCGGGAACGCGCTTTCGGCATCCCGGAGGCGCTCCCACTGCGCCAGATATTCGGCAGCCACGCCTGGGTTGTCGATGCGCAAACCGTTGTTGATTTGCGTGCAAAGGCCAGTAGTGGTCCAATTTGTGCTGCCGGTCCAGGCCATCTTCGCGGTGCCTTCGGTATCGGTCAGCACGAGAAACTTGTTATGACCGAGCGCGCCAGGCGACACAAAGCGGTCAAATACCTCTACTCCGCTGTCTTTCAGCAGCTTGCGAGCGCTCTTGTTTTGGTCTCGCTTGCGTGCTTCTTTCGATGTTTCGGCTTTCTTCTTCTTGATCGACCCATTGGAGAGCACTACATGCGCATTCCCCTTGAGCGCCGTTAGACCTGCAATCAACTCGTCGTCCTCGAGCTCGTATAGTGCCGCGTAGAGATGACCTTTCGATTTTTTTGCGCTATCAAGCAGCGCCAGCATCTCGATCCGCAATGTGCCGGAGAGGAAATTCCGGATGGGCAGTTCATGCTGGGTCAGGCTGTCCTTGAACAGGCTTAGTGCTTCCTTGCGTGTCTTCAGGTTGTTCTTGACCCGAAGATCCTCAAGGTAGCGCGACATGAACTGGGAAATGACCAGTCCGCGATTGAAGTACGAGGAGAAGCCGTCCTGCGTGCCGCCCGAAAGCTTGATCCATGCGGTCCAATCGCTCTGCTCGCTGATTAGCTGGCGTAGCTTGCCCTGCGTATGGATCATCGGCGTGACGCGATATCGCACCTCGTCACCCAGGTTCGCCGTAAAGTCTGCCCACCAGAATCGCTGGAATGGCCAGTCCGTCGAGGGACGAACGTCGCCAAGCCTTGGCTTGTCTCGTTCAAATCCCTTCCGGTTATCGAGCGTGCTACGCACTACCTTGCCGTCGGGTGTTCGCGATTCCTTTTCGATCGCAAAACCCCAGCAGTCCGTGATGGGCTTTGCAATGGTCCAGAAGATTACCGCGTCGTCGCAATTGACGATCAGGCGCACATTGGTGGTCATGCGGACTCCTTCCTAGCCTGTTTCGAATCGGTGATAGGACTGATTGTGATGCTCGATAATCGACTTCTGCTCTTTGAACGGAGATTAATTATGGATAATCTAATTGCCTTGGCTCCCCTTCCAAAGAGGGGGGCGTGAGGCGCGCGAAGCTCACCCTGCCACGATTTCATGCAGGCCGGCATAGTTGCTGATGTGCCAGACGATCATTAGATCAGGATTCCTATCGCAATCGGCTCCAGTGATTCAGCAACCTCGCCGTGCGCGGCCAAGGGATGGCGCTACTGGACCACCTTCGGTTCCAGTTACGGGCAGCCCCCCTCCAGCCAGAGCTTGACGGCTTGCCCATCAGCCGGCCGAGTTTCACCGGCCGCAGTCGATTTGGTCTGCATTTGTCAGCGTGATCACGTCATTGGCCGGATCGGTTGGGCGAGACCGACACGCGAGCGACCACGCCCGATTGATGGGCCGCGCCCCGGTTCTGCGGATCGACCGTCCATTTCGCGCGCCAGGGCGGTCTGAGCGCGGGCGGTCGCTGGCATTTTCCCGGGCAGGCCCGTGGTCTATCTTGCCGAGCACCGAGAACCGAGCATTTGCGCTCTTGGAGGGCCTCGCGAGCAAAAGCCGTACCCAATTCTCGGCGTGGCTCGAGCGTCGTTGCGAGTCTTGGAGACCACGCCAAAAAGGGGGCCTCGGCACGCACACAACCTGCTACAAATCCGGACCGCCGTGCTCAATAGCCAGTTCCGATCTTACGTTGAACGATGGTATCCCTCCAACTCCCGAGAAGAAGACCGCCGCCTTGACGCTTAGTCAGCCCCCGGTTTGGCGCGGTCTCCCTCGCCACCGGTGATCCTGATCTGGATCGGCAACACCGCGACATCCACCGGTCTGGACCAGAAGGTGGGGCCCCGCGCCTGCGGTGCCATATCCCGGTGGAACGGTCAGCTAGGCGCCGGCGGCGAGATTGACATTGTCGGTACAGGATGACGAAGCGCACGAGTCCAAACAGACCTGGCGACGGCGTCAAGTCTATGCCAATAGCCTGTGTGACCGTTCTACCATCCGCCACAACGCGTCCAAGTCGATGAGTCATGGATGCCTCCCTTGCCAAATCAAGCTTGAGCGGACTTTCAGGGCCGGTTATCTACAAGGAGCTTGACCTGCTTGGCCGCTAACAGGAAGGCATGACCAGAGCAGAAGGCGTCGAAAATCTCAAAGTCCCAGCATCCGACCTTTCGGCGAACTTGATTTGCACTGCGCCCTGCCAGAGCAAGAGGCGCTTGCCTGTATCCGAGGTGGTTGTCTGTTAAGCATCGATAAGCTTTGCTGAAGCCGAACGGACCGCTACTGGCGCCGGAGCCGGTTCTGTCGCGATAAGGAATTAAGGGCGACCGAGGGTGGCGAGAGCGCCGCGGTCATATGGCCAAGGAATAGAACTGCTCGGCGTCCGACGGA
>NZ_KB902961.1:0-3914 GCF_000379565.1 Cupriavidus sp. UYPR2.512
AGCCGCATAGGCGACGCGTTTCTTGCTTACTTCTTGTCGCTTGGACAAGAAGTAAGTCGCCGGCTACGCCGGCGAAACAGCCCACGCCCGCCAAGAGCCACAAACCAACCGCATAGCACCAAACCAAAGAGCCCCGCCCACCAAGGGCAACATCCAGCCCCAAAGCACCACTCCCCCCACCCCTCACTTACCCAGCAACTTCCACTTCCCATCAACAATCTGCACCATCACCCGCGCCCGCTGATCGAAGCCCAGATGGTCCGTGCCACTCATGTTCATAATCCCATGCGACACCGGCAGATTCTTGGTCTGCTCCATCGCATCCCGCAACGCCTTGCGGAATTCCTTGGTACCCGGCTGGCCCTTCTTCAGCGCCTCGGGAATGGCATGCTGCAAGATCAGCCCCGCATCCCAGGCATGGCCGCCGAAAGTCGACACCTGGCCGCCGAACGCCTTCTCGTAAGCGGTCTTGTAGGTCATGGCCGGCTTCTTCACCGGGTTGCTGTCCGGCAGTTGCTCAGCCACCAGCAGCGGGCCAGCCGGCAGGAAGGTGCCTTCGCAGTCCTTGCCGCACACGCGCAGGAAGTCGGCATTGGCCACGCCGTGGGTCTGGTAGATCTTGCCCTTGAAGCCACGCTCCTTGAGCGTCTTGGCCGGCAGCGCCGCGGGCGTACCCGAGCCTGCGATCAGCACGGCGTCGGCGTTGGCGCTCATCATCTTCAGCACCTGGCCGGTGACCGAGGTATCGGTGCGGGCAAAGCGCTCGTTGGCGACGACCTTGATCTTGCGCAGCTCGGCCACCTTGGCGAACTCCTGCGCCCAGCTGTCGCCATAGGCGTCCGCGAAGCCGATGAAGGCCACCGTCTTCACGTTGTTGTTGGTCATGTGCTCGGCGATGGCGGTCGCCATGTGCGAGTCATTCTGCGGCGTCTTGAAGACCCAGGCGCGCTTGGCGTCCATCGGCTCAATGATGCGGGCCGAGGCGGCCATGGTGATCATCGGCGTCTCGTTCTCTGCCACCACGTCCACCATCGCCAGCGAGTTCGGCGTCACGGTGGAACCCACTATCACGTCAATCTTGTCTTCGCTGATCAGCTTGCGGGTGTTCTTGACCGCGGTGGTGGTGTCGGAGGCATCGTCCAGCACGATGTACTCAATCTTCTTGCCCGCGATTTCCTTGGGCATCAGCGTGAACGTGTTCTTCTCGGGAATGCCCAGCGATGCCGCCGGACCCGTGGCCGACACCGTGACCCCGACCTTGACCTGTGCATGGGCCGCACCGGCAACGAGGCTGGCCGCAGCGATTGCCAGCAGGCTGGCGCGCTTGAAATCCATCTTGTCTCCTTCGGTTCCTGAAACGGAAAGGCATCCGTCCGGCGTCCACCGGCGGATGCCCCATTTTTGGACTGACCCCTCGGGTCTGACGCAGGCACATCGCCGGCACCTGCGCTACAGCCAGGAACAGCGCAACGCCGTTCCCCATTTCCCCGTCCGCACCACTCCCCCGGAAAGGCGCTTCGGCCATTCACCGACCGCACGGTCGGGAATGCGAATCGAGTCTATCACAGCGCCCTGGCGCGAAAAGGGAGGATTAACCCGCATCGCGCGCCCCGCCTGGCTTTGCCGTCAGCGCAGGAACGCGTCCCAGCCGGTTTTCAGGATCAGCGCGCTCACCACCACGATGAAAACCTTGCGCACGAAGGCGCTGCCGTGGCGCAGCGCCAGCCGGCTGCCTACCTGGCTGCCGGCGACGTTGGCCACCGCCATCACCAGCCCCAGCTGCCACCAGATATGGCCCTTGCTGGCCAGCAGCAGCAACGCCGCCAGGTTGGTGGCAAGGTTGACCACCTTGGTCGAGGCCGACGCATGCAGGAAGTCATAGCCGAACACCCGCACGAACGCGATCATCAGGAAGCTGCCGGTGCCCGGGCCGAACACGCCGTCATAGAAGCCGATGGCGGCACCGGCCAGCAGCGCCGCGAAGCGCTCGCGCGAACCCGACAGCGTCGGCGCGTGTTCCGTGCCCAGGTCCTTCTTGGCCACGGTGTAGACCAGCAACACCACCAGCACGAACGGCAGCGCCTTGCGCAGCGGCTCGGCCGGGATCCTGGTCAGCGCCCAGGCACCGGCCATCGAGAAGATAAAGGCCGCCACCACCGCGGGCGCGGTCGCGCCCCAGTAGATGCGCACGCTGCGGCCGTAGCGCAGCGCGGCGTTGGCGGTGCCCGCGATCGAGCCCATCTTGTTGGTGCCCAGCAGCGTGGCCGGCGCGATATTCGGATAGGCCGAGAACATCGCCGGGATCTGTACCAGGCCGCCGCCGCCGGCGACCGCGTCGATCAGGCCAGCGAGAAAGGCGGCAACCGCCAGGAATGCGAATTCCGTCATTGCAGGAAGCAGGGAAGCGAAAAGGGAATGATCAGAGAAGATCGGTGCGCACAGGCCGGAGCGCAGCCGGGCGGCGCCGGTTCAGCCCAGCACCTTGGCCGCCGGCACCAGGCTGCGGTGCCACATGCCGTTGCCATGCGGGCTGAAGCCCGGCGGCGCGCCGCCTTGCCCTGCCACCAGCCCCGGCGCCAGCAGCGCGTGGCGGATACCGTGCGCGCGGCCCCAGTCGGCCAGCGTGGCGGAGCAGGCGTCAAGGCAGGCACGGCGGGTCCCGCCGTCCAGCCCGGGCTGCACCCACCACTCGATGCCGCAGGCGGCCAGGCCGGCAAGCTCCAGGCTCGGGAGCAGCGCCACCGGCAGGCACGCCAGCAGATCGTGCGGCGCCTGCGCGTCGTCCACCAGCAGGCAGATGCCGCGACCGGACTGGGCCAGCAGGTCGTCCAGCATCAGCCGGCGCGCGCGCGCGCCGGGCACCGGCAGCGGCTGAACCGTATCCAGCCAGGCCTCCAGCATGGCTGCGTCGGCACCCAGCCCGAGGCGTGCCAGGCCCTGCGGCGCGGGTGCGTCAGGACGATCCGGAACGGCTGGGGAGTCGGGGGAATCAGGGGCGGCAGGCATGGCGGGCAATGAGAGCGCCCGCATTGTCGCATGTGGAGGATAGCCAGGTGATGCCGATGCGGCCTGGATGCCCCATGATGGGGCAAAAGCGCCACAGGAGGGGTCGGGAACCCCAAATAAAAAAAGCGTTGCCGAGGATCACCCGGCAACGCCCTTTATTTATAACGCTGCTACCCGACACCGGGTGCGCGCCTGTCGTCTCCTCGCTTCCGCCTCCATTTAACCTGCGAAAACCGTATATGGAATGTAACGAAGCGGTGCATCGAGGACAAGCTAGAAAAAACCCTAGCCCCAGAATCGGGCATGTCGACCCGCAGTCACTCCTGCTTGCGTCCCGCGTGGCCCCCGAAGCGCGCCAGCAGCTCGCCCATGATGCCACGGCGGAAAGTCAGCACGCAGATCACGAAGATCACGCCAGTCACCATCGTCACCGACTCGCCCAGCGTGCCGAACCAGGAGATGCCGGTGACCGACGCCAGGAAGTTGCCGATGTCGCCCAGCTTGTTCTCCAGCGCGACCACCACGAAGGCGCCGACAATCGGACCCGACAATGTGCCCAGACCGCCGACCAGCGTCATCAGGATGACCGAACCCGACATCGACCAGTGCACGTCAGTCAGCGTCTCGAAGCCCAGCACCAGCGCCTTGATCGAGCCGGCCAGCCCCGACAGCGCCGCCGACAGCACGAAGGCGGTCAGCTTGAAGCGGTCGACGTCATAGCCCAGCGACACCGCGCGCGGCTCGTTCTCCTTGATCGCCTTCAGGATCTGGCCGAACGGCGAATGCACCGTGCGCACGATCAGCGCAAAGGCGGCCACGATGATCGCCAGCGCCACGTAGTACAGCGTCAGGTCGTCCGACAGCGG
The DNA here is from genome assembly GCF_000379565.1 of Cupriavidus sp. UYPR2.512. Classification (NCBI taxonomy): domain Bacteria; kingdom Pseudomonadati; phylum Pseudomonadota; class Betaproteobacteria; order Burkholderiales; family Burkholderiaceae; genus Cupriavidus; species Cupriavidus sp. UYPR2.512. Next base: position 3,873 of record NZ_KB902961.1, read on the forward strand.
CAGCACCCCGAACAGCTTGCCGCGCGGGATGCCCTGCAGGCC
>NZ_KB902962.1:0-3880 GCF_000379565.1 Cupriavidus sp. UYPR2.512
CTCGTCGCCCATCTCGACGCGGCTGGTCTCGCCTGCTTGCCAATTCCGTTGACCGCCGCCAGATCGCTTCAACCGAAACTCGCAACCAGTTGCGTCTGACAATTTGTCAGTCGGCCATACGGTATCTGAACCCACTATTGCAAAGCATCAACGCCCCACGGCCCGCTCCGGCGCCCTCCCCGCTGACCTGGCCCACCTCACGGGCCAAGGCCTGTCGAAGGCGGGGCTTTTCAAACTGATGGGACTGGCCAAAACCCGCGGCAAGCAGCTGTCCGACATCGTCACCGCCATGGACCACCGCCTTGGCGAGGTCAAGGGCGGACACCTCTACGCCTACCTCGCCGCCCTCGCCGCCGGCCCAACCGACTTCTCTGTTGCCGCGGCACAGGCCCGCGCCGCGCGCCGCCAGGCCGAGGAAGCCGCCCACCTGCAGCACCGCATCGTTCGCTTCAAGGCACGCTTCGGTGGCGTCACGCTGGCCAGCCGCAGCGGCGATGCGCTGTACCGCATCGATCGCGATGCAGCGTTCGTGCACACGGTTTCGCTGGCTCACTCGGGCACCGCGCCGCTGCAGGACCTGCTGCCCTGGATGCAGGCGATCGAGCGCGGCGATCTGGTACTCGCCACTGCTGCGACCGAGCAGCGCATGCACCAGGCCCAGAGCGCACAGACGACCCTTACCCGGCGCGAACGCGTCGGCCGTGCGATGCACCAGGGCCCGCATCGACATCGCTGCGGCTGAAGCTTGGGGTGCTGCCGCGGTAGCCCGCGACCGTCATCCCGCATCGCAGACCAAGCGTGGCGCGATCCGCGACTGAGCAACCTGGCCGGGCACCGTCCCGAGGGGGGATCGGGGCTTGACCCCGGCGAGGGTCGTGAGTCGGTCGTCACCAGCCAGGGACCCGCTAGCCTGCGACACCCCGACACTCAGGCAGACCGCTGAGCAGGTCTGCCTGGTCGGGCAGGGGATGGGGCGGTTTGGGGGGACGCCGAGGCTTGCGCCCTTGGGCATGATGCAGGGCACGCGCAAGGGCCTCGAGCTCCCGCCCGATGGCAGACGCGGCATCAGCGCCGAGATGCTCGGCCACCGTATCAATCGCCGCGACAAGTTCGGTGAGGCGCCGATGCGCGTCATCCAGCACGGACCTGTGGCTGGACGATTCCGGCGGGCGCCAAGCGTCGAGCCAGCAACGCAGGGAGGCCTGTTCTGCGGGATCGAGCGTGGCCAGCAGCCGCGGCGAGGGGCCCTCGCTGGCCCGGAAGGTGCCGGCCACGATCGATTTGCGGCGCCCCGTGTGGGGATCACGGCGGGTGCGCAGCAGCGTGACCAGAGGGCCTTCTTCGCGGATCTGCATACTTGGGCGTCGGTGGCGATCGGGGACCCAGCATAGCGAGCGCAGGGCCGGTCCCGACAGCCCGGAAAACTCCCCCTTGGCAACGCCAGATGTCTGCAGGGCGGCATCTGCCGCGGCGGGCACCGGGCGCACGTCGCGTGCGGGGCCTCAGGTCAGGGCATGCCTCATGCGGAACGTCCCGACGGGACTTTCGGGCATCGTAGCTGTGTAGGCGAGGGCAGGGCGCCGACCGGGCGAAGCCCGAAGCGACCGCCTTCCTCCGCACTTGGCCGCATTGACACCGGAACCAAAGCCGTCACAATGGCCTTCGCAGGGCGCCGGTCCGTCGCCGTGGCTTCGGACTCGCTTCGGGGCCAGCCGCCGGCCGGGCCCTCACGTTCCTCGACACATCAAGGCTGAAAGAAAAATGGAAACTGGTACGGTCAAGTGGTTCAACGACGCGAAGGGCTTCGGCTTCATTACCCCGGACGCCGGCGGGAATGATCTGTTCGCGCACTTCTCGGCGATTGAAGGCAACGGCTTCAAGTCGCTGCCGGAGGGCCAGAAGGTCCGCTACGTCAAGGCGATGGGGCCCAAGGGCGAGCAAGCCACCAAGATCCAGCCGCTCTAACCGAACCGACTAACGCGTTCCCGAAGGCCCCGCAGAACGCGGGGCTTTTTTTCCCCCATGACGAGATATCACTACGACATCGAGCCGCGCCCGCTCGCGCTGGGCGGTGGCTGGCGCCTGCGCCTGCTTCGGGACGACCAGGAGGTCGGCGGCGGCGCGTATCCGGCCGATCCCGACCTCGACCCGCTGCGCGGCATGGCCTGGTTCAATGCGCTGACTGCGCCCGAGCGCGCGCTCTGGCTGGCCCGCGCGGACAGCGCAAAGCCGTCCCAGGCCTGGGCGGCGTACTTGCGCGACCAGGCGTATGGCGCGGCCAAGGTCGAGGGGGAGGCCTGGCTCGCCTCGCGGTGATGATGCCAGGACGCTCTGGGGGACGTGCGCGATGAACACGCCGGAAGGGGTGCCTTGCGTGCTGTGTACCGAGTCGGCGCGCCGCTGGCGCGACCGCGACGATCGGCTGCGCGAGAGCCGTATCTACCGCTGCGCGGCCTGTGGTGGACGATTTGCAGTCACCGGCGCCGCGCTCGCCCAGCTCGAGGCCGGCGTATGGGATGTGGCCGATCTCCAGGCGCAGGTCCGCCAGCGCATTGCGGCCGGCCGGCTGCCGCGCATCGAGGCCGGGCAGGGTGGTCCCCTGGTGGCGGACGTCGGTGGCCAACGCGACCGGTGACACGCAGGCGGCACAAGATTGATGGTTGATCCTGCTGCTCAGCAGCGTACGGGATGTTATATTCCCTTGAAGGAATATGTTTTTGGAGGAATAATGGGGAATGCTTGGGAGGTCGAATACACCGACGAGCTGGGAGCATGGTGGCAGGATTTGACCGAGGCGGAGCAGGAATCCATTGATGCTTCGGTGCGCTTGCTTGAGCAACTGGGTCCGAACTTGGGATTTCCCCACTCTTCTGGCATTGGTGGTTCGAAACATGACCACATGCGCGAACTGCGGGTGCAGCACGCTGGTCGGCCGTACCGGATCCTCTATGCGTTTGACCCGCGGCGCTGCGCGATCCTGCTGATTGGTGGGGACAAGACCGGCAACAACCGCTGGTATGAGGCGCACGTGCCGATTGCCGATCGGCTCTATGACGCGCATCTCGAGACATTGCGAAAGGAAGGGCAGATCGATGGCTAAGAAATTTGTGGAATTGCGCGCGAAGATGTCGCCCGAGGCGCAGGCGCGCGCCGCTGCGCGGGCCGAAGCCATGCTGGTGGAAATGCAACTTCAGGACTTGCGTCGGGCCCGACACGTCACGCAAGTGGAGGTGGCCAAGGCCATGAACATCGAGCAGGCGGCGGTGTCGAAGCTGGAGCGCCGTGACGACATGTACCTGAGCACGCTGCGCGAGTATGTGAAGGCGCTGGGCGGCGAGCTCAAGCTCGTGGCGTCGTTTCCCGATGGTGACATTCCGGTCCATCCGTTCGAACCGGCTCACTGAATGCAGCAATTCGGGAAAACGCCCCACGGGGCACGGAGGCAAGCATGACGTTTCAACGTGAGGGGCGCATGGCCTTGCGCACGCCGGCAGAAGTCGACGCCGAACGGGCCGAAGCGGCCCGGCGTGAGCCCCATTTTTCCTATGCGGACTTGACGGCCGCTACCGAGCAGCAGATCGCGGTCTATCAGAAACTGGCGGTGCAGGAGCCAAAACAGGCGACCAAGGCCGAGTACTACCGCGCCGCGCACGGGGCGCTCAGCCTGTGGCGCCGACTGAGCGCCGTGCACGGCCAGGCCGACGCCGACCGGCTGCAGGCACTGGTCGATGCGATCCTGCCCAGCGCCCGCTGACGACGAGAGGGCCGGAAGCCAATCAGGAAATCGGCGTGGTTCAAAAGCCGGCTTTTTTGCGTTACACGGACGAGCTGAACCGTCCTGCATAAAAATGCAGAATTGGTAAGGAATGCGATGCAAACT
>NZ_KB902963.1:0-3838 GCF_000379565.1 Cupriavidus sp. UYPR2.512
GGCCTGCAGGGCATCCCGCGCGGCAAGCTGTTCGGGGTGCTGCCGCTGTCGGACGACCTGACGCTGTACTACGTGGCGCTGGCGATCATCGTGGCGGCCTTCGCGCTGATCGTGCGCACGGTGCATTCGCCGTTCGGCCAGATCCTGAAGGCGATCAAGGAGAACGAGCCGCGCGCGGTGTCGCTGGGCTACGACGTGGACCGCTTCAAGCTGACCGCCTTCGTGCTGTCGGCGGCGCTGTCGGGGCTGGCCGGTTCGGTCAAGGCGCTGGTGCTGGGCTTCGAGACGCTGAGCGACGTGCACTGGTCGATGTCCGGCATGGTTATCCTGATGACGCTGCTGGGCGGACTGGGCACACTCACCGGCCCGATCGTCGGCGCCTTGGTGGTGGTGGCACTGGAGAACAAGCTCGGCGAGCTGGGCGGCTACCTCGGGGCGGTGACGGGCATCCAGTGGTTCAACGGGCTCGGTGAAACCGTGTCGATGGTGACCGGCATCATTTTCATCGTGTGCGTGCTGACGTTTCGCAAGGGGATTGTAGGCAGTCTGGGGCGGCGCCCTGGGTGAGGGGAAAATCGTCCACGCAAACTGGCGAGCCGCTTCGGCTCCACATGCGGATGGAGGGTGCTGCGTGGCTACGCGCACTATGAGACGCGGACATCTACCGAAGACTGCCGATTGGCAGCACGCTCTTATCCCTTGCCGCGGCGCCATACTTGATCGTTCGGACCATCTGGCGCTGTCTGCGTCAACCGGAGCGTTGGTCAGGCGGTTGACTTAGGGGGAAAGTGCTTGCAGACCCGTCAGGCCTCATACCCATCTGCGTACCCTCCCTTTGTAAGCCTCGTACTCTGCCCCAAATAGAGACGCCAACACACGTTCTTCCGGAATGATTTGGAACCGAGTGATGTAAAGCACGTACACGACAACCCATAGGACAGCGAGCGGATTCGCCAGAAACACTGCCCACGCCAACAGGGTAAGCAAGAGCCCGACATACATGGGGTTGCGCGTATAGCGATACACGCCTTGGATGACCAACGAGGACGCCAAGCTTGCCTTAACCGGGTTCACGGTGGTCTTGGCGCGCCGAAATGCAACCATTCCGGCGATGCTGATGCCTTGGCCGACGCACACCAAAACGACGGCGCAGAGCACGCGGGCCGGATAGGGAATCTGCACAAGGCCCGCGACGGCTGGCGTCAGCCACATAAGAAGCGCCAGGACAAGCGCCACGATGGGGGGAGGAACCTTCAGTTCAAGCACGCTCATATCACTCCATGATGAGGCCTAGCCCCCGGCATGACCCGCCACGCACACACCTGATTAGCGGCAAGTCTTGCGGATCGCGCCCTCGCCGGGATCGCCCTTCTGGCAATAGCCCGCGGCAACCGGAGAAGGGAATCTATGCCCTCAAGCCAGCATCGATTGCTGGGCGAAGATACCCGCCATCGCGCCCTGCGATGATGCCAGGGTGACCGAGGGCAAGAAGGACGTGGCGAGGTCGCCGGCGGCGTAGATGCCAGGCATGCTGGTTTGGCGGCGCTCGTCGACCTTGAGGGCGATGCCGACGGGCGTATCCACCGTGGCGAGGCCCAGTGATTCATGCAGGCTTGCGGACGGCTTGTTGCGCGGATGGGCGAATAGGATGTCGACCGCGATATTGCGGCGGGTGTCGAGATTGACGGTGGTGATATGGCCCTTGTGATGGGCGATCTCGATGATCCGGCCATCGACGACAGGTATGTTGCGGCGCGCCAGATCGGCCTGGATATCGGGCGGAATGTCGTGACCATCGGCGAAGACAGTCAACTTGTCGGTCCAATCGTGGAACAGCCTGACAGACTGGTGCGACTGCGGGCCGGACCAGACGAGGCCCCAATGCTGGCCGGCGACTTCAAAGCCGTCGCAATAGGGGCAGGGCACGATGGACGTGCCCCAGCTTTCCGCAAAGCCCGGAACGTCAGGCATCTGGTCGGCGACGCCATAGCTCAGGATCAGGCGGCGCGCCCCAAGGCTTTCGCCATCGCCAGTGAGGACGGAGAAATGGTCGATGGCGCCGGAGACGCTGTCGGCCCGGGCACTGACCAGCCTGATCGTGGGATAACGCGCCAGCTGCTGCCGCGCCTCTGCCAGGATGTCCAGCGGTGGCTTGTGATCGTGTCCGAGCAGGCCATGCGAGTGGCCGGCGAAGCGATTGCGCGGCAGGCCGGTATCGAGAACGGTGACCTTGCGGCGGGCACGGCCGAGCTGCAGGGCAGCGGCGAGGCCGGCGAAGCTGCCGCCGATGATGATGACGTCATTCATGGTGATGGGCTCCGTGTTGTGGATGGAGGGGATGGGCTGGGCCTGGCGCGCAATATCGTCCAGCGTTACGCGCTCGAGACGGGCAGCGGGGCCGGCCCGCGGCTGCGCCAGGAGGAGGAAGTCATGGGTCGATTGATTATTGGACTACGAGTATAGTAATACTAGGCTGAAATAGTAAACTGTCAAGTACAATTAATATTCCACAGTCCGCCATGCTTGATGGCCCACTGCTGCCGCTGCTCGCGACTCGCCCTGCCCACCGTTGGGGGTGATGTTCCTCGTAACCCTGCTCAGCGCGGCGGAGATCTATTTCGTGAGTTCGCTCGGCACGGACGCGATCGCCGCGGGTGGTGCCCGCCACCCCTGCTGCGAGGTCCAGTCGATCGTCTGTTGCGTCATGGGGCTCCTCGGGTCGCCGTCAGTTACTGGACTGCAAGTCCAATAATGTGCGTGCGCTATAATGAACTCTCAAATCCACTAAATCTGCCCATGGCCCGCCCCCCAGCTCCCGCTCCCAAGCCCCAACGCGGGCGGCCACGCGATCCCGAGCGCGTGCGGCGCATCCTGGAAGCGGCGCAAAGGCACTTCAACGAGCATGGCCTGGAGCGTGCCAGCGTGGATGCCATCGCCGCGGACGCCGGTGTGTCCAAGATGACCGTGTACAGCAACTTCGGCTCCAAGGAGAGGCTGTTCCAGGCGGTCGTGCGCGACAGGTCGGCGACGGTGGTGGCTGGCGTCCCGGGCGCCGGGGCGCTGGACCCGGACCAGCCGGAGAAGGCGCTGCTGGCGATCGGCGCCCGGTTTCTCGCACTGGCGCGCGGGGACGACGCCCTGGGCGCGTTGCGCTCTGTCTACGGCGTCGCGGGGGCGCAGCCGGAAGCCTGCCGTGCGTTCTACAAGGACGGCCCGGAGCGTGTGAACGGCGAGCTGGCTGCATACCTGCGCCGTGCCGACTCGGCGGGCACGCTGAAGGTGCGGAACCCGCTTCAGGCAGCGGACCTGTTCCTGTCGATGTTCCTGGGCTCCGGGCACATCCGCGGACTGCTGAAGCTCGAGATGCCGGATACCCGGGAAAACAGGGCTCTTCTGCGCGAGGCCGTACGGGTCTTCCTGGCGGCCTACGGCGCGTAGGCTCCACAATGCGGCCTGAGGTCGCGAGCACGCGGCGGGAAGCGAAGATCTCTGCATGTGCGCGGCTGACCTCTCGATGGCGGGCGGCCTGCTGGTGCTCGCGGTGCACGCCGGGCTTTCGCCGCAGCGGGCATCACGTCCGTCTGCGTGAAGACGCGGCCGGGCGGGCTCCACCGCGCGCGTGTACTGGCGCCGAATGATCGGGCGGCACCAACGCGCCGCCTTGTTTTGATAGGGCTAGACGTGCAGCTGCCCGGCTATGGATTACGCCGGCGTTTCGCCGGCGGCTCTGGATTGTCGGAGCGGCTAGGAGACTGTCGGATTTTCGGGATCCCCGGTCGTCCGGCGGGACGGGTTGGGCGTTAATAAATTAACAAGTTTCTGAGAGAGTCCATAGGTG